>JAZNLG010000157.1:0-5968 GCA_045578965.1 Lachnospiraceae bacterium
ATAATACAACAGATAATCTGGGTTTTACACATAATCATATTTTACTTACCCCTTAATGCTTCTTCAATGACTCCCATCATATTCATGGCATTCACAGGCTTCAGAATATATCCTGCCGGACGCAGACTTAACAACTGCTGCACAATATCCGCCTCTGCTGCACTGGTCAAAAACACAATGGGAATATCCTTGTATTCTTCATTCGCTTTTAACTGGATGTACAAATCCCTGCCGTTGATTTCGGGCATATCATAATCCAAAAGAATCAAGTTGGGTTTTCTCTTTTCCATAGACATATATGCCTGCGTTGCAGATGCCGCTACAGATACGGAATATCGCTCGTCCAAAAGAACTTTCATATTTCTTAAGACCAAAGCATTATCATCAATAATTAAAATATGTGCACTGTTTGTTTTGTAAAAAGTATATGTATTTGCCATTTTTTCACCCCGGTACCAATACATTTAAAAGATCGTATCTAAACTAAAACATATTATAACAAATGTATGGAAAAAAAGGAATACATATTTTGGTATTACGGTTCGTTTTAGACTGTATTCATTACCTTTTTAGGATTGCACAAACTGGCGTATAATCGGAATTCCTATGGATACATCCGTTCCGGTTTCTTCATTGATTTCCATATGGAAGCGGAAGAATATCGTATTACTGGTGCTATTACTGTAGGGTAGGGCGTAGGCCATTGTATAAACGTTCTCGCCGATTGCGATATTTTCCCAAAAACTTGCTTCCGAATAAGACAAATTCTCTCCGCCATAATCTAAGGTAGACAAGAAGTATATACCGTAGTAACGACAATAATAATCGCTGAAATAATTGGGAAACAAATCTGCAACAGACGCTACCTCTGCGGAAACAACCGATAACAAACTCGCAGCCTCTGTTCCGGGGATTTTTTGCTGATTATAAAAATCCTTTCCGTTCAGAATGAAATTTACCTCCTCTTCACTTTCCACATCGTATGTAGGAGTCTCAGTACTTAACAGTCGGATATAATAAATAGTCTCCGTTTCCGAATCCACAATCAGTTCCATACGACCGCCCAGTTCCGGCATATCAAATACCATATACCAAAACATCAGAATCACTCCGTCTTCATAATCGTTTCCGTATACAATATAGCAGTCACAGGTCTTTAAATCCGTGGCATTCATATGCGCAGAAACACTGTTAAATGTAATCGGCATCATTTCTTCCAAACACTTCATATATGTCTGATTTTTTACGCCGGCAATCAATACATTGAATTCATTGATATCTATGCTCTTGGCAATTTTGGATATGGTTATATTTCCATAACCCATACCTGCCAAACGATTCATTCTTGCATTTACTTCACGGGGATAGTCAGACTCCTTGGTAAGTACTTCAAATGTTTCACGATTGGCAAACTGTATTCTGTCCAACTGCCGGTAATCCGTTACCATAAAAACAGCCTTAGGCAGAAATACAGCCAGAGCAAGTGATATTATTAAGATAAAAATGCTCCAGACAGAGCCTACTTTTTTCTTTCGTTTCATACTTCCTCCCGAGGTTTTGAAAATAAAATTTGTACCACGGTACCTTCTCCCAACTTACTGTAAATATGCATGGTTGCATCATGCAGGGTGACAATTTTCTGACAAAGTGCCATACCGATTCCTGCGCCCCCCTCTTTTCGCGAACGGGACTTGTCCACCATATAAAAAGCCTCTGTAATACGGTGGATTTCCTCCTCCGGTATCCCTCTTCCGTTATCAGATACCTTAATTTCATAACTTCCTTCTGCCAGGCGAATTCCGTGAAGACTTACGATTCCCCCTTCTTCCACGGCTTTGACTGCGTTATCGCACAAATTATATAACACGGATAAAATCAAATCCTTATCCACATATACCCATGCTTTCTCCATGGATATTTTTCCTTTTATATTCTTCTTTTCAAAAACAGGACGCATGGTAATGCGAAGGTTCTCCTCCAGTTCCTTCGTGGAAACCGCTTTGGTTTTTAAAGGATTTTTATCTACCTCCGCCAGTTCCAGCAGTTTGTGGGACAGATTCTCCAAACGTTTTCCCTGGGTATAAATATAATAATATGCTTCACTCCGTTCCTTGTCCGTCATATCCACGGTGTTTAGCATATCCGCATAACCGATAATAGATGTCAGCGGCGTTTTTAATTCATGTGCAAAAGCGGTCGTAAAACTTTCTTTCTGTAATGCTTCCAATTCTTTTTGATGCATATGATCTACAATAGCATCCGTCATTTGATTGAAATTCTCTGCCAATGTGCCGATTTCGTCATTACCGGACACTTCACAACGCTTATCAAAATTGCCTTTTGTAATATCATTTACCACATGATTCAAAGTGCGGATCGGTCTTGTAATATAACGGGATAAAATATATATGCACGCACCACCCAGAACCAGCAGGATTCCAAGCGATATACAATATCTTGTCAGCAACATTTGTCTTGCCTCATAGACTTCCGTTATGTTACGACTCATTCCAAGGTAAATTCCCTTGTCATTCACATAGGACTTACATACCGTAACAATATAATATTCATCATATATTTTAGCCACAGATGCAGCATAATTATCCTCTTTTGCCGGAGTAACAGTAGAGGATATCACTGTATTTGCCTCTACATCATAACTGACAATTTCCGTCTGCTCCATAACCTCCGTAAGATTTCGGGGAAGCGCATTCCCTACTTCTTTTATTTTATGAGCCAGTTCTTCATTGATACCTGCATTGCAGTAATACTGCGCAGTATCATCCCATACAAGACAATAATTTCCGTTGGTCTCTATACCAAATGCAATACTCTCCATAACATTTGGCACGGCATAATTTTCACCAAAACTAGCCAAAGGCATATATGCATTTTCAAAAATCAATTGAAACATACCGCTTTCGGCATTGGCTCGGTCCATTTCCCTATCCATTGCTTTTGTAAAATAAGAAGACAACATCCATATACCGAACACCGTAAAAATCACGGTCAGCAATGCTGTCATCATAAAAAAAAGTTTATTGGCAAATTTCATATTTTATCTCCACAGAGTATTATGTACGATAATCTTACTGTTTGAATTCCCAAAATATCTTATCTGTTATACATTTAATCGATATCCTACTTTATAAACCGCAACGATTTTGTCTTCCCATTTTAACTTCTTTTTAAGACGTTGCACGTGCAAATCCACAGTACGACTCTGCTCTCCGTACTCGCCACCCCAAACACTTTCATAGATCGCATCGCGGTAAAGAGCAATATTGCGATTACGTACGAACAATAATAACAGGTCAAATTCCTTCATTGTTAAGGAAATTTCCTCTTCTCCCCTTTTTACCAGACGGGAGTTTTCGTTAATGACAATATCATGCACCTCAATTACCTGATTGGATTTATTATAACGACGTAATACCGCTTCTACTCTAGCCAGCAATTCCACAATCTCAAAAGGTTTCGGTAAATAATCGTCCGCACCAAGACGCAATCCTTTTACCTTATGCTCGGTACTTCCTAATGCAGTCAGAAAAATTACCGGGAAATTTAATTTTCTGGCATATTCAAGCAGTTCATAGCCATCAATCCCCGGAAGCATTATATCCAGCAGAACCAGATCAAAACTCTCATTCATCATAAAATCTGCTGCCTCTATTCCGTTCTGCGCCCAGACACAGTCGTATCCGGCCTTGGTCAGATTTACTTTTACAAGGTTTGCAATCGGTTCTTCATCTTCTGCAATGAGTATTTTTAACATAAGAATTCCTCTTTTTCGTAAAACGTATCTTTTCTTTTGAAACATCCGTAAATACCCTATCAGTATATCACGATTTTGTTTAAAAGAAGTCTTTTTCATTGTAATTGTAAAAGAAAAATGTATCCGGTTTGTATCAAGAGAAAAACCCCGCGGACATAACCGCGGGGCATAGTATATTGAATAGACTCTTCCTACCGTTTATTGTCTTACATAAACAGTCCTGACTACCTTAATATGTATATTTCTTTACCTGCTCACTTAATTTCTCTGAGTGCTCAGAATTCATACGCGAAGTCGCACTTAAGTTTTCGAAACTATCTGCAATTACACCGGTAGAACGGGCAAGATCGTTTGCTTCTTCTGCTGTTGCAAAAATAGTTGAAGCAATGTTCTGAACATCTGCATTTATACCTGCTATATTCTGCGAAATATATGCGCTTTGATTTCCGATTTCTGTCATCTGGGTGCCGATGGTATCCGTGGTCGCACCGTATTCTTCGCCCAATGCCGCAAAGGAATCATAATCTGCAGCAACATCTTCGGATACAAAGCGAATCATCTCTTCCAGAACCGCAGTAAGTTCGCCTACCGCTGACTGCACCTGACCGTTAATTTCATTAATTTCTGCGACAGCACGGTCAATCTGATCACTTAAGTTCTCAACCTCTGTTGCAACTACCGCAAAACCACGACCTGCATCACCTGCTCTTGCGGCTTCAATCTGTGCATTTAAACTTAACATTCTGGTCTGATTTGCAATAAGACCGATTTCTTCCGCAATCTGTTTTACACGCATAATTTGCTGTGCATCTTCACCGGCCTGCTCCATTCTGCCCTGTAACTCGCTGATGGAATTCATTGCATTTTGACGGTTGGTAACCGCCTGTGCGGAAGTCACCTGTGCATTGGAATTTGCCTGCTGTACCATTTGGCAAATAGCGTCTACATTTCTTGCAAAAGCAGCCACCTGCTCTGCACTTTCAGAAAGACTTTCCGAAAGAATTTTACTGGACGTAGCACTTTTCTCCATATTGACGCTGATGTCCTCAATTTCAGTGTTCATCCCCGACATAATACGGGTATTTTCATCCACCGTGGTTTTTAACTCATCACCCGTAACCAAAATCTCTTCCGTTGAAGTCGCAACTTCTTTTACAAGTTCGCGAATCTGGCGAATAAATGCATTCATGTTTCCGGCAATCACTTCCAATTCATCGCCGCTGTAAATATCGATTTCCTTGGTTAAATCGCCGGAACCGCCGGACAATTCTTTTACCTTATTATTCAACTTCTTCATGCCACGCTTGAATTTGCTCATCAAAAGGCCTAAAAGAAGAAGACTCACTCCATAAGTTCCCGCAAACACAATAATAACCAAATTACGTAATGCTTTCATCTGATCATCAATCCAATTGGCACTGATATCAACACCAACCGCACCCACAACAGTATCACCATCATAAACTGGGCTGTATGCAGACACGTGGCTGCCCCACTCATCCGTAAAAGGCTCGTCGTCTGCAGCTGTAATTGCCTCTGTAAAAGCAGTGGTCAATCCATCGGTAGCTTCACACTCATCACCGATTGCCGCCGGCTCCTCCGGGTCGGAATCTACCACAAAAACGTACTGTTCTTCTCCTACCTGACGCAAGGTATATATGTACTCAATCTCTGCATTGTCGCGGAACAAAGAAAGTTCCTCAATAATGGTATTGTAAGCATCGTTTCCTTCGTCGCCGACCTGAATATCTTTCAATAAATCTCCGCTGACATTCATTGCTGCACACTGCGCGATATTCATAACATTGGTCTGAATCTGACCAAACAATGCTGATTCGGAACGCTTATAAGCCGCAATTCCAAGTACAGCATTTCCCGCGAGCAACAAGATTGCAAGCCAAATAAACAACTGATTAAAAATACTAATCTTTCGTACCTTCATACATTCCTCTCCTTTACAACATAACGTTCCCTGCTATAATGATAAACCCAAATTTTCCCTACGGATTTTATGAAATTAATTATACTACTTTTGCCTTTTATTGAAAAGAGAAATGTATGCTCTCGTGATTGAATATTCCCACATAAACTTCCAAAAATATATATTTACACCGCTATATCTTTCTTTGGTTCAAATCCAATGATTAAATTCATATCCAATCCATCTGCCAAACGCTTTAATGTAGATACGGA
>JAZNLG010000158.1:0-13334 GCA_045578965.1 Lachnospiraceae bacterium
AGTGGTGCATATATCTCTTAGCCTTCTCGTTATCATCCAAACCGTCAATCTTCTGTACTTCTGACAAAGGAGCCAAAGTACATACGTTACAGATCTGTGTCTGTCCACGGGTAAACATAGCAGAGCCGTGTACACGAGGAATAATATCAACTTCTGCAGCAAGCTTACGAATCTGGTTCATTGCTCTGCCGTCAGGACGCTTCTGATCCTTTAAAATCATCTTACGTACGGTCTTCTTCTGATACTGGTAAACTGCTTCACCAAGTACGGGTAACCAATCTTCCTTATCAGCAAAAGCTTCTTCCAACTTATCTGTAATCTTGCGGATATTTTCTTCTCTAACCTGCTTTTCATCTGTGATAACTGCTTCTTCCATTTCAACAGGAGGAACAATTTCCTTAATTGCAGCAAACATTTCTTCAGGAATAGCACAGCTTGTATATTCATGCTTTGCCTTACCTACTTCTGCTACAATTTCATTGATCCAAGCAATAATCTTCTGGTTAACTTCATGTGCCATATAGATTGCTTCAATCATCTTTGCTTCAGGTACTTCATTAGCACCTGCTTCAATCATAATAACCTTTTCGGAAGTTGAAGCCACGGTTAACTGCAAGTCACCGTTCTTCCACTGTTCCTGGTTAGGGTTAACAACAAATGCACCGTCTACCAAACCAATCTGTGTTGTTGCACAGGGTCCGCAGAAAGGAATATCTGAAATAGAAGTTGCGATTGCAGAACCTAACATAGCAACAAGTTCAGGACGACATTCAGGATCAACGCTCATTACAAGGTTGTTCAATGTAACGTCATTTCTGTAATCCTTGGGGAATAAGGGACGCATAGGACGGTCGATAACACGGCTTGTTAAAATCGCATTTTCTGATGCCTTACCTTCTCTCTTATTAAATCCTCCGGGAATTTTACCAACTGAGTACAACTTCTCTTCGTACTCAACGCTCAAAGGGAAAAAGTCAATTCCGTCTCTGGGCTTTTCACTTGCTGTTGCTGTTGATAATACAGTAGTATCACCATAGTGCATAAACGCTGCACCGTTTGCCTGAGCAGATACTCTTCCGATATCTACGGAAAGTGTACGACCTGCTAATTCCAAACTAAAAGTCTTAAACATTTTATTTCCTCCTTAAAAATTATATAGAGGCAGAAGACCCGAAACTACTGCAAAAACCGAAAAATTGTTCCGGGCTTTGCAGTGGTCTCGGCAGCATCTTCCACCATAATTCACATTTTTAAAAAATGAAGGCGGACGAAGTATCGTCCGCCTTTGCAATTACTTTCTAATTCCAAGTCTTTCAATCAGAGAACGGTATCTTTCAATGTCATTCTTCTTTAAGTAGTCAAGTAAACCACGTCTCTGACCAACCATCTTAAGAAGACCTCTTCCTGAATGGTAATCCTTAGGATTCTGCTTCATATGCTCAGTGAGTTCCTTAATTCTTGCTGTAAGAATAGCAACCTGAACTTCGGGTGAACCTGTGTCACCTTCGCATCTTGCATATTCAGCGATAATAGCCTGTTTCTTTTCCTTTGAAATCATGTTTGTTTCCTCCTGTTATTTTTATTATTGCAGCTAAGTCATAGGTCGGAGTGTCCAATAACCTGGCAACAATTTTTCATACTGAATTAGTCTAACACAATGTTCGCATTATGTAAAGTGCTTTTCCATACATTTTTCGTTATTTTACAGTATTTTTTATATACACTCTACTGAAATCAGTCAATTAAAATCGAACGCTGTGTCAACGGTGTTCTATAATATACACTTGATATTTTAATACCTGTAGAAGGACTGCTGGCATGTACAACCTGACCGTTTCCGATGTAGATTGCTACATGGTTAATGGTTTTACCATATCCGTAGAACACCAAATCTCCTGCTTGTATTTCATCCATAGATACATAAGAACCGTATTGGGCCTGTGTACCGGAATGATGAGGCAAGGTAATTCCGAATTTTTTATATACACTCAATACAAAACCGGAACAATCCGCACCATTGGTAAGGCTTGTACCACCCCAAACGTAAGGATTACCAATAAACTGCTTTGCATACTGACATAATTCCACGCGCACGTCTGAAACGCCTTCTCCATACAAAAGTTCCGTCATTGTAATGGCAGTTCCCAGTTTCTCTTCTATCGTTACATACTCCGCTGATGCATATACTTTATCGCCATCCAATAAAACTTCAACCCAACCATCGTCCAACATCTGAGAAAATTCTAATGACTCTCCGTGAGGGATCGTTGTTACAATTTCACATTCCGTATTGGGTTCGATTCGAATATTCAACGCATCCGCTTCCACATAAACCATAGGCTTAACAATCTCTTCCGCCTTATGTACGGCATCAATACCCATCAACAAATAATCTGTACTGGCATAGCCTTCTACTTCACCGGATACAATATGAGCCCACTTTCCGTCTTCCGTAACAGAAAGAATTTCACAAGCCGTATTGTTTGACATTTTACCTACCAACTTACCGCTTTCATTCGGTTCCTGTCTTACATTTAAATGGTTGTCCACTTGCGCAATACCAATATTGGAATATCCCCAGAAATCTACACTTTCAATATCACTTTGAGAAATCTGAGAAATATCACCTGCCCGTTCCAACACAGATGCAACTCCTGCATCAATACTTCTGTTTGCAGCATCCTCAATGGCTTTCTGCACGGTAGGTGCCGTTGCAGTGGCATTCATCACATTCTCCGCTCCTGCACTAAAAGATATTGTCTCTTTCGGTTTCGCAAAAGACATAAAAGAAAGAACCAAGATACTGCCGCATATCAGCCATCCGCTCTTCATCAATATTTTTCGAAACATCTATATCTCCTTAATCATAAAAGCAAATTAAAACATTAAAAAAATAAAAACGTAGCAATTTAAAATGTTACAAAATTGTTACGTTTTTATTATATACCTTTTTTATTTTATGTCAATCAAAATTTCGTCGATTTTAGTTGGAAGCATTTTCCTTTACCATGGAGTATGCAATGTTAACTGCGTGATCGGATACTCTTTCCAAACCGGAAACAATGTCAGAGAACAACATACCCGCATCCGGTGTACACTCATTTCTCTTTAAGCGGTCAATATGCGCTTGCTGAACCTGACGTTCCATTACATCCACCTTATCTTCCAATTCTTCAATTCTGGGAAGATGTTCCTCTTTGTGATGTGCAAACACTTCAATACATAAGTGCACATTTTCATTAATTAATTCCATCATATCTCTCAATTCATTGAAAGACTCATCACTGAACTTAATACCGCGTTCTTTACGTAAAACAGCAGAATCCGCAATATTTTTTGCATGATCACCAATACGTTCGATATCATTTACCACATGGAACAAACCACCAAGACTCTTCAAGTCTTCAATCGGTAAGGTAGACTGATTAATTTTAACCAGATAATTTGTAATGGATTTATTTAAGAAGTTAATGTTTTCTTCTACCGCATTTACTTCCTGAATATCATCTTCATCCAAAGTAACCAAAGCATTCATGGCACGATTCAAATTATCGCTTGCAAGGCTTGCCATACGCTCGATTTCATTAACAACTTCTACTACTGCAGTTGCAGGGTTGAATACAACCTTGTCACCGATGAACTGTAACTTATGATCATCATGGTAACCAACCTTTTCTTCATCACCGGGAATGATGAGATAGGTTGCTTTTACAAGTAAATTAGCGAACGGGAATAATAGAAGCACCTGGAATATCTTAATACTTGTATGCGAGAACGCCACAAAACGTCCGGGATCATCAGCCGCAGCCTTTAAAATGATGTCTACAACAAAATCGCCGGCAAGCATTAGTATTACGAATACCACTGCCGAACCTACAAGGTTGAATAAAAAGTGAATCATAGCTGCACGTTTTGCATCTTTCATACCTGCTAATGATGCAATCAATGCCGTTACACATGAACCCATATTACAACCTAAAATGATAAACATACAGATAGGTAAATTTAACAATCCCTGCTGTGCAAGCAACAATACAATACTTACGGTTACAGATGAACTTTGAATAACAGCTGTCACCAAAAATCCTACCAATACAGCCAAAAACGGATTTGTTAAAGACGCAAAAATTTCTTCGATAACCGGACTCTGCTTTAAAGTATCCATAGAAGAACTCATTAAGGATAATCCCAGGAACAGCACACCGAATCCCACAAGAACATCACCAAATTTAACAATGCCCTGCTTTTTGAAAAACATAATCATTATGACACCAAACAACAAAAAGATCGGTGCATACTTTGATAAATTAAAGGATACCAACAAGGAAGTTACCGTAGTACCGATGTTAGCACCAAAAATAACGCCAACTGCCTGATACAAGGTCATCAAACCTGAGTTTACGAAACTGACAACCATAACCGTACAAGCTGAAGATGATTGCACGATACCGGTAAAAATGATACCTACAAACAATCCCATAAACTTATTCTTGGTAAAAAACTCAAGAATCTTTCTAAGTCTGGCACCTGCAAATTTTTCAATAGATTCACTCATTAATTTCATTCCGAAAAGGAATAATCCCAAACCGCCTGCAAGTCCCGTAATCATTTCAAATATCTGTTTTCCGTCCATATTTGTCTCCTTTACCCAACGGGCAATTTTTCAAGTGTATTTTACATTATTTTTACGCCAAATTTTCATACAATACAATTATATGGGAAGATGTGTCAAGATTTCAATAGGGAAATTTTTTTCGTCCTTTTATACATATAAGTTCGACAATTTTCGTCATTTTTCGGTGTTTTTTATGTATTGACTTAATACAAAGCAAAAAAATTCACACCACAAAATTGTGATGTGAATTACATTTTAAAATATTCTTTTGCTTTTCCAATATCCTGTTTTAACTGATTCTTCAGTTCATCCAAAGAAACAAACTTTTGCTCCGATCTATGAAAATGCAAAAATTCAAGCACGATTTCTGCTCCGTAAACATCTTCATCAAATCCTAAAATATGCGTCTCAATCCCTACCGCACCTTCACTGCTGACCGTAGGTTTGGTTCCCACATTTGTTACACCGAAATAAGTGTAATCCTCAAGGAATACCTTGGTGAAATAAACGCCCTTCGGCGGTAAAAGTTTCTCTGCAGGCGCTACAATATTGCAAGTCGGAACACCTATAGTCCTTCCCAACTGGTTTCCCTTGCACACAATACCGCTTGTACAAAATGCCCGTCCCAAAAGTTCCAGACATTTCTCCATTTCTCCTCGCGCTACACTTTCCCTTACCAAAGTTGCACTGACTTCTTCATCCCGAATGCGAAGTTTCGGACAAGAACAGAATTTAAAATCCATTTCCTTACTCTTTTGAATCATAAAATCCGTATCACCGCTTCCATGCTTGCCAAAGGACAAGTCCTCACCGGCCACTAGAACCTGCATATTCATCTGCTTACATAACACTTCCTGCAAAAACACTTCTGCATCGGTATCTGCAGTTTGTGCATCAAAGGGGAATAAAATATAATAGTCAATGTCCATATCCTCAAGCATTGCCTGTTTTTCCGCATCCGTTAACACAAAGCCACCATTGTATTTCCCGAAAAACACCTCCGGTCCCGGTTCAAAAGAAACCACTGCCGTACGCAAACTGCATTCTGCCTCTCTCTTCAACCGTTCCAAAATCACCTTATGCCCCAAATGCAAAGAATCAAACTTCCCCATCGCAACAGCGGTCGGTTCCTCAATATGAAATTGTTTGCTTCTGATTATCTGCATATTCCTCCACCCTGCATTATGTAAATCAAATTATATTCTTTGCATAGCAAACTTTCTCAAAACACTACTTTGTCTGATAAAAAAACATTTTCTTCGGTATATAAGCATTTTTCTCCGGTTGATATCCGTATATACCGTAAAAAATATCATCATTTCCGTAAACGCGAATTTCTTTGCAGTCTGCATCATCCGTCATTTTATCACAAGCATCTTTTCGAAAAATTTTTCCGTCTAAAATCTCCATCATGTCGGGATATAACCAATTTCCGTTCTGTACAGATTTTAAGCACTTATCTTTCACGACTGCTTTCGGAACATTCTCAAAAACAGTATCAACACCTTTGATTATCGAATCAATTTCTCCGGCTTTCATTATCGTTTCGATTTCATCTAAAGTCTTAGCCTCTTCCAACGTAAAACCGGCAGTTTTTCGGCGAATTAAAGAAGCCATGGCACCTCCGCACCCTAACTTCTCACCGATATCATTGCAAAGTGTACGAATATATGTGCCTTTGGAACAAGTAACCACCATACGTACTCTCGGCAAAGCAATTTCAAGCACATCAATATTATAAATGACAATATCTCTTGCTTTACGTTCGACGGTTTTTCCTTCCCTTGCCAATTCGTATAGTTTCTTACCGTCAACCTTTAACGCGGAATACATTGGCGGAATTTGCTTCTGCTCCCCGACAAAAGAAGTAATTGCTTCACGCACTGTCTCTTCCGTTGCATTTACGTCTTTTTTGCGTAGAATTGTACCGCTTGTATCCTGTGTATCCGTTTCAACGCCCAACAAAAGTTCCGCTTCGTATACTTTCGTGGTATCCGTAAGCATATCACACAACTTTGTGGCACAACCCAAACAAACCGGAAGCACTCCCGTTGCATCAGGGTCCAGTGTTCCGGTATGTCCTATTTTTTTCTGTTTTAAAATGCCTCTTAATTTGGCAACAACATCGAAGGAAGTAAATCCCTTCTCTTTATGAACAACAATAATTCCGTCCATTTACTGTCCTCTTTGGAAATCCGCTTCCACAAGTTTAAGTATCTCTGCAAGAATTTCTTCCGGTTCGCCTTTGTAATAAAAACCTGCGGCT
This sequence comes from Lachnospiraceae bacterium, assembly GCA_045578965.1. GTDB lineage: Bacteria > Bacillota > Clostridia > Lachnospirales > Lachnospiraceae > UBA3766. Next base: position 6,882 of record JAZNLG010000158.1, read on the forward strand.
CTTACATGACCGCCACCGCCAAAATGTTCTGCAACTTTAGCAACATCTGCAATTTTCTTGGAACGAAGGCTGACTTTATAGGTAACTGCATTAATCTGATACATAAAAATGGCGCAATCCACACCCTGGGTAATGCGAAGTTGATTAATCACTCCGTCAAAATCTTTACCGGTAACACCCATTTCCGCCATCGTCTTCAAATTAATAAAACCGGAAATCACCTTACCATCCATATGAAGTTTGCTTTCCAACAGAATTCTTGCCAAAACAAGATTTTGTAAATAAGTCTTCTCATAGTAAGTCACATCCAAAAGTGTAGGATAATCAAATCCGTATTCAATCAGTTCCGCTACAATACGTAAGGTTTTAGGTGCCGTGTTGGAATACTTAAATATACCTGTATCATGAGCAATTCCCAGATAAATCGCCTCTGCCATTTCTTTATCCAAATAAGCAGGGTCAATCAAATCATAAATCAACTCACTGGCAGAACTTGCAGTAGGCACCACATAATTTACAATACCACAGCCATCTGCATTACTGATGTGATGATCTATATTGATGGTCTTTTTCGCATTTTTAAAATACTTTTCACCGTTACCGATACGATTATCCACCGTATCTACAATAATAAACACTTCCGGCTGCTCTTTATCAAAAGCATAATTAAATTGTTTAATTCCTTCCACACAGTCAAAACAAGGAGAAATTTCATCGGAAAACACCGTAATCTCCGCCTCCGGAAGTCTCTTTTTTAAATAAAGAGACAGGGCAAGGGTGGCGCCGATACAGTCGCCATCCGGTTTAATATGCCCGCATATTCCGATTGTTTTTGCTCCGCTGCATTCTGCAACAATATCAATCACTATTCTGCTTCCTCTTCTTCTCTTTCATGAATTCCGGCATTCACTTCATCAATAAGTTTAGACATATTGATGCCGTACTCTACGCTCTGATCCATAATGAATTTAATCTCCGGTGTATTACGAAGATTGATTTTTCTTGCAAGTTGTGTACGGATAAAGCCCATGGCACTGTTTAATCCCTTCAGCGTATCTTCCTGAGACTGCACATCTCCCAATACACTGATAAAAGCCTTACAGGACTTTAAATCCGGTGCAACTTCCACAGCCATGACCGTAGTCATGGGATTAATGCGGGGGTCTTTTAACTCACCACGGATAATTTCCGCCAAAACCTTCTGCACTTCCCCATTGATACGGGTATTTTTTACACTGTTTTTTCTCATTATCTGGGTACCTCTACCATAATGTAAGCTTCTACAATATCAAGTTCCTGCATCTTGTCAAAATCTTCAAATACAAGACCGCATTCGAAGCCTGCCTTTACTTCTTTTACATCATCTTTGAAACGCTTCAAGGATGCCAATTTACCTTCGTAAATCTGCTCACCTTCACGTGTAATACGTACCAAAGCATTTCTCTGGAACATACCGTCAAGCACATAAGAACCTGCGATATTTCCGATTGCGGATGCCTTGAAAATCTGACGAACTTCCGCATGACCGATTACCTTTTCTTCGAAAATCGGGTCTAACATACCCTTCATAGCTGCTTCCACATCTTCGATTGCCTGGTAAATAACGCTGTAAAGTCTTACGTCTACACCTTCCTTCTCAACGGTATCCTTCGCCATATTATCAAGTCTTACATTGAAACCGATAATAATTGCCTTAGCAGCACTTGCAAGGATAACGTCGGATTCGTTGATTGCACCAACACCACCGTGAATTACCTTAACTGCAACTTCTTCGTTGGAAAGTTTTACGAGACTCTGCTTAACCGCTTCCACACTACCTTGCACGTCGGCCTTAACAATAAGGTTGAGTTCTTTAAGGTTACCGGCCTGAATCTGTGAGAACAAGTCGTCAAGTGACATCTTAGCCTTAGTATCTTCCAATAATTTAACCTTATTCTGTGCAATAAATGTTTCTGCAAAGTTCTTTGCTTCCTTATCGTTCTTGTGGCAGACAAAAATTTCACCTGCGTTGGGAACGTCATTCAAACCTAAAATTTCAACCGGTGTAGAAGGTGTTGCTTCTTTTACGCGACGACCCTTATCATCCACCATAGCACGTACTTTACCATGAGATGCACCTGCTGAAATAAAATCACCAACGTGAAGTGTACCCTTCTGAACCAAAATGGTTGCTACGGGACCTCTACCCTTATCAAGCTGTGCTTCAATTACAAGACCACGTGCCTGTCTCTTGGCATTTGCTTTTAATTCAAGCATATCTGCAGATAAAAGAATCATATCCAAAAGTTCACTGATACCGTGACCCAGCTTCGCACTTACAGGTGCAAAAATAGTGGTTCCGCCCCAGTCTTCACTCAAAAGTTCATGTTCTTCTGCCAACTCACGCATAAGGTTGTTGATGCTGGGATAGCTATCCATCTTTCTGCTGGGATCGTTGAAATCGTAACCGATTTTATCAACCTTGTTTACAGCAACGATAATCTGTACACCTGCAGCCTTTGCATGGTTAATCGCTTCCTTGGTCTGGGGCATAACACCATCGTCTGCCGCAACTACAAGGATTGCAATATCTGTTGCATTGGCACCACGCATACGCATAGCAGTAAACGCTTCGTGTCCGGGTGTATCTAAGAAAGTAATCTTTCTGTCATCCACCTGAACCATATAAGCACCAATGTGCTGTGTAATACCACCGGCTTCTCTGTCTGTTACATGAGTCTTACGGATTGCATCCAAAAGGGATGTTTTACCGTGATCAACGTGACCCATAACACAGATAACGGGAGGTCTTTCTGTCATGGTTGCTTCGTCTTCTTCGTCTTCTTTTAAGAGTTCTTCGATAACATCAACCTGAACTTCTTTTTCACAAATAATATCGTATTCAATAGCAATTTCTTCTGCCTTATCAAAAGAAATCTCTGAGTTTACGGTAAGAATTTCACCCTTTAAGAATAACTTTTTCACAATGGCAGAAGGCTGTAATTTCATCTTATCAGCCAAATCTTTTAAAGTAAGAACTTCAGGAATTGTGATTACCTTAATATCGTCCTCTACCTTTTCTTCCACTTTCTTTTCAGGCTTAATAAAACTTCCGGGCTTTAACTTGCCCTTACCTTTGCCCTTGAAATCGCCATCTTCATAGATTGCGTCTTTTTTCTTTTTGTCTTTTTCCTGACTGATTCGACGTTTCTCATCATCTCTATGCTTCTCGGGCTCTACTACAGGTGTATCACCGCCAAACATACGACCGCCCTGAGGCTTCTTTGCGAAGCGGTTATCCTCTCTTCTGCCTCTGTCATCGCCATCCTTGTGGAATCCACCCTGACCTCTGTCTTTGTTAAATCCACCCTGAGGTCTTTCGCCACGGTTGTCACGATTAAATCCACCCTGAGGTCTTTCACCACGGTTGTCGCGATTAAATCCACCTTGGGGTCTTTCACCTCTGTTGTCACGATTAAATCCACCCTGAGGTCTTTCACCGCGGTTGTCACGGTTCATACCTCCCTGGGGTCTCTCGCCGCGGTTATCACGGTTCATACCTCCCTGGGGTCTTTCGTTTCTGTTTTCGTTTGCAGGCCGTTCATTTACAGGTCTTGCATTCTGTTCCGGTTGTGCCGCTGCCTCTTTCTTAGGTGCAGACTGAGGTCTGCTGTTAGGATTGCCGGCAGGAACAAAATTCACTGATGGTGTAGCCGACGGCGGTGTTGTAGGGCGAATCAAACCGGACGGTCTGTTACTTACGGATACAGCAGGCTTTTTATTCTGTCCCTGCTGAGCATTCTGTGCAGGTCTCTGCGCAGGTCTTCCCGCATTCTGACCACCCATATTTCCACCTACAATAATAATGTTTTTCTTCTTTTTGGGTCTGTCTTCTGCTTTCGGTGCATCTTTTGGCTCCGCCTTGGGGGCCTCTGCCTTAACAGGTGCAGTTTCCGCCTTTTTCTCCACAGGCTCTGCTTTTACTGCAGGTTCCTCCTTTTTTACAGGCTTTGCCTTTGCTCCGCCTGACACCAGACCTTTTCTGACTAAACTGACTTCTTCATCCACTAAATTCTTCTGGGGACTTTTATAATCATATCCCTTATCCTGAAGAAACTGAATTACTTCTTTACTGGTTATATTTAAATCTTTTGCAAGTTCGCTTATCTTCATTTACTTACCTCCGTATTGATGATTGAATCTTTCAATTTCTTTTCTATGCCTTTGGCAAATCCTTCTTCAATGACTGCCACTGATGCACGCATTTCTTTTCCGATACAATGCCCCAGTGTTTCTTTTGTGCCATAAAAATATATGGGTACACGATAAAAGGAGCACATATCATTGTAACTTTTCTTTGAATTATCCGACGCATCCGTAGCCACAATTACCAAACGTGCTTTTCCGGCTTTGACCATTTTCTCTACCATAAACTCGCCACTGACTACATTTCCGGATTTGGTTGCCAATCCCAAAAGGGCTAAAATTTTATCATGCATCCGTTTCCGTAAACTCCTTTTCCAAGCCGACATAAATTTCATTGGAAAGATTCATTTTGAAAGAGCGTTCCAATCCTTTGCTTTTCTGCGCTTTTTTCAAACATTCCAGCGACTTACACAGATAGGCACCTCTTCCGTTTTTCTTTCCGGTTGTATCCAGAACAAAATCGCCCTCCGGTGTTTTTAACACACGCATCATATTCTTTTTTTCCTTCATTTCCATGCAGCCGACACATTGGCGCAAAGGTACTTTTTTGTTCATAACAACCTCCTGTCGTTTCTGAAAGTTCCTACAAATTACTCTTCGTCCTCTGAATAAGTTTCTTCGTATTCACCTTCTTCATACTCTTCATACTCATCGTATTCTTCGTCATCCATATAATCTTCATAACGGAAGCCGTAAGCGTCTTTCGCCTGAGTTTCACTCTTAATATCAATCTTGAAGCCTGTTAATTTCGCTGCAAGACGGGCATTCTGTCCTTCCTTACCGATTGCAAGGGATAACTGATAATCGGGAACAACAACTTTTGCTGTCTTTTCATCAGGATCTGCAAATACTGCTACAATCTGTGCAGGAGACAATGCATTCTGAATTAAGTTACCGGGATTTTCATCCCAGTTAATGATATCAATCTTTTCGCCACCCAATTCATCTACAATGGCATTTACTCTGGCACCGTTCAAACCTACGCATGCGCCAACGGGATCAACATTCTCGTTATGTGAATAAACGGCCATTTTGGTTCTGCTACCGGGTTCTCTGGCAATGCTCATAATCTCAACGGTACCGTCTTTGATTTCGGTAACTTCCTCTTCAAACAATCTCTTAACGAAATCAGGATGTGTACGGCTTACCAAAATGCGGGGTCCCTTTGAGTTTGCTTTTACTTCAAGGATATATACCTTGATACGGTCTGTAGGACGGAAGTGCTCTCCTTTTACCTGTTCAGACTCATTTAAAATTGCATCTGCCTTACCGAGGTTAATGGAAATGTTACGTCCGATGTAACGCTGAACAACACCTGTAATAATGTCCTTTTCTTTTGCATGGAACTGGTTGTAAACAACTGCTCTTTCTTCTTCACGGATCTTTTGTAAAATAACGTTCTTTGCATTCTGTGTTGCAATACGTCCGAATTCTTTTGACTTAATCTCTACTTTTACGATATCATCAACTTTTGCTTTTTTTGCAATCTTCTTAGCATCTTCCAAAGAAATCTCAAGCATGTCATCCATAACATCATCTGCAGTTTCTACAACAGTCTTCTCCGCATATACACTAAAATCACCTGTTTCATGATTAATTTCCACTTTTACATTGTCAGCCTTACCAAAATGATTCTTGCATGCAAGCATCAGTGAGTTCTCAATTGCTTCAAAAATAGTTTCTTTGCTGATTTCTTTTTCCTTTTCAAGAATATTCAGCGCCTCGATTAATTCCTTGTTCATTTTTCCTTTTTCCTCCTATCCTAAAAATCCAGTGCCAATCGCACAATTGCGATGTCCGCTCTCTGGAAAATCATTTCATTGTTATCGCTTTCTATTGTGATGGTATCTTTATCATATGATTTTAAAATACCGGAAAATTCCTTGCACTTATCAATGGGTTTGTAGGTCTTAATTTCTACCTCTTCGCCCAGACTCTTCTCCAAATGCTTATCTTTTTTTAAGGTTCTTCCGAGTCCCGGACTGCTGACCTCTAAAATGTAAGACTCCTCAATGTAGTCCGCCACATCCAAAGCATCCGACAATTCTCTGCTTACTGCTTCACAATCTAAAATATTCACTCCGCCTTCTTTGTCAATATAGGCTCTTAAATACCACTCGCCTGCTTCTTTGACAAATTCCACGTCATAAATCTCCACATTGTGTTTGGTTGTAATCGGAAGCAGAAGTTCTTCGGTTCGCTGTTCGTAAGTATCTCTTTTTGCCATTCTTACGCTCTTCCTTTCTTTTGATTCCCTTTGGCAATTGC
>JAZNLG010000159.1:0-5225 GCA_045578965.1 Lachnospiraceae bacterium
AATGTAGATGAAAAATATATAGATGAAGCATCTCCTCAAAATGTGAAAATTCATAAATTTAAGCTTAGTCCAATTATTGTAGCGGCTTGCTTATGTCTTTTGTTAATTGGTGGGTGGGGAATGTCTCGTTTTATGCAAAAAAACGGTGAAGAGAAATATTATACCACCAATATGGACGAGGTCTTGGCTGCTTATGAAGGAGAACTTCTAGTTGAAAAGATATCTTATGAAGGTGCAAGTGATACGAATATTCTGTTGTGCTATACCGGAAATGATTTGCCACTGAGCAGTGACGAGTGGAAAACATTGTCTGTTTCAGCTAGTTATGAAGATTACGACATGACACTAAATTGTGCTTTCAATGGAGAAACTTTTATAACCAGTGGTGAAAAGGCGATTGATACAATTCAATATGGAGATACTACCATACAGATTTATCAGGGTGAAACTACGCCGGAGTTTGAGTTAACATATTATGCGGTCTTTGAATACCAAAATGTTTGCTATGAGTTAAAAACCTATTCTAATGACAAAGAACGTATTTATGAAATATTGCAAACTGTGTTAGGTGTAAATGAAGAGGATTCTGAAAGTAGTTCTATTGGTGAACATGGTTTTACTGATGTTTTAGGTTATAGTGACTATCATGTTACGGTAGACCAAAACTCGCCTGGGTTTATTATTCAAAAATATTATGCAGAAGTAGACGGTGTAGAGAAGTGCATTGCGCAGGTATTTGGTTATGCTGTGCCGGGACCGGAAGTATATAGCAGAGATTTGGATGAAGACGGAATAAGTGAACTGATATGTAATTGCATATATGGCACGGGTGCAAGGCGTGTTTATATTTATCGCAATAATGATGGAGTTATAGAAATAGGGCGTCTTTCATATGACTTATGGGATAGCACGATGTTTCCCGGTATTACGAATATGGGTGCTTCATATATTGAAGAAAACTATATAGCTGAAACGAACACTTTTGAAATAGTGTATCCGACAGAGACAGGTTCTGAAACGATTGTCATAGAAGACATGGATATGTTTGAGTTTGAGGAATTTGTAGAAGAATTTTAAGATTGTAGGAGCAAAGTAAACTTTCAGTTTACCGAAGTGATAAAAGTATGTACTTTTTCTTAGTAAAATGGTATATCGTATTGGAAAGAGGATAACAAATGTATATTCGCACTGCTCGGCACACCGCAGCACAGGCAGCGATTAACAACAAATAATATAACGCAAAAGTAAGAGAATAAAACTCCTATGTGTGTAGAGCACATAGGAGTTTTTTATATATAATAATTTGTTTGCCATACATATAATGCTTTGTTATAATTTAATGCAAGATTGAAAGATCGTGTTCATAAAAGGATGGTGTAGGAATGAGCAGGTTAAAAGACAGACGTATTAGAAAATTAAAGAGAAAACGTATATGGCCCTCTATTTTGGGTTTGATTATAGTTATTTTTGTATTTATAGTGTTGTTGTCGCTCATTTTATCTATGTCTATGGTGGATGTAGTACAAAGAAAAGTGAGCACAGGTATGCTTCATTCACAGGAAATTGCAGCGCTTTATCAGGAATATTCGACGGCTGAATATGAGAGAAACGAGTCCGTTAAACAATCGGTTTTGAATTATATTGAATTATCCAAAGAAACCGAAGCGGTTGTTTTATTGGATAATAATTATGAAAAGGTTTGGGCCAGCGGAACAGACTTGCCGGATGTTGGTAAGATGTATCCGTATGAGATATTTGCTGAAAGTGAATATGACGGAATACAGATTATTGTAGAAGAAGATCAATATCAAATTTTTGGAGTTGAAGATGGCAATTTGGGAGTTGACCAAAATTTTATGAGCCATATCAATTATACTCAAATTCTGCAGGATGAAAATTTTCTTAATAGTGAGGAAAAACTGTATTTTAAGATTTGGTATATGATTCCGGTAGAAGACTACAACGTATGTGTGCTGACAACAATAAATATTTACAATAATGACCTGCTTATGTTTGCGGTTTGTATTTTGCTGTTTGGTATTTTTGTAAACATTTTTGCATTGTATTATTTGATTTCATTTATCAGTTTCTTTGTTAATATGCATAAAACAACCAAACTTATTTATACAGATATGATTACCGGCGGTGATAACTGGTTACATTTTGTAAAAAAAGGCACTTCATTATTGCGCAGAAATCGCTCCGGTAAAAGGAACTATGCGATGATTCATTTGAAGATGCGTAAGTATCGAAGTTTTTGTACCTGCTTTGGCGTTAGAGAAGCAGAAGAGTTGGTTGAGAAGTTTTACGGTGTTCTTAAGAAACGATTAAAGAATATGGAAACTTTGGCGCTTCATGAAAAAGCAGAATTTGGTTTATTGATTACATATAAGGATATTCAGGATTTGACAACCCGAATCAAAGAATGGGAAAAGGCAATGGATGCGGTTTTGCCGAATATCAAGTTGCAATTCAGTTCGGGTGTTTACTTGGTGCAACCGGGAGAACGCGATGTGGAACTGCTGTATAACAATGCGCAACTTGCACGTGAGATGTCCGGAGAGGATGCTGAAAACAGTATTGCTTTTTATAATATTGAAATGAATAAACAGCGATTGTGGGAGCGTAAGGTTGAAGATGATATGGAGCGCGCCCTTGTAAACAAAGAGTATAAGGTATATTTGCAGCCTAAAATCAGTACTGCTGAAGAAAAACTGGCAGGCGCGGAGGCATTGGTGCGTTGGATTCATCCGGTGGATGGTTTTATACCACCTAATAAATTTATTCCTATTTTTGAACAAAACGGATTTATTTTAAAACTGGATGATTATATGTTGGAAGAGGTTGCAAGGCAACAGGCGGAATGGTTAGCGCAGGGACGTAGAATTGTTCCTATTTCTGTGAATATTTCAAGAGCTCATTTTACCAGGGAAGATCTTGCAGAACACATTGTGCGCATAGTAGACAAATATAATGTGCCTCACAATGTCATTGAATTGGAACTTACGGAAAGTGCTTTCTTTGATGATAAGAATACGTTGCTGAACACTGTAAAAAAACTTCGTGAGGCAGGATTTCCTGTTTCGATGGATGATTTTGGAGCCGGATACTCTTCGTTGAATTCCTTGAAAGAGTTGCATTTAGACGTGTTAAAAATTGATGCGGACTTCTTCCGGGGAGTCGGAGAAGAAGAGAGAGGTATGCTGATTGTATCCGAAGTGATTGATTTGGCGAAAAAATTGAATATGAAAATTGTGGCAGAAGGTATAGAAAGCCGCGAACAGGTGGATTTTCTTACAGAGCAGGAATGTGACCTGATTCAGGGATACTTCTTTGCAAAACCTATGCCCATTGATGAATTTGTTGAAAAATATCGAGAAGATTAAACAAAAGCCATCTCATAAAGTGAGTTTTATGAGATGGCTTTTGTTATGGTGACGATGGTAAGTGCACATTATATAACAGCAAATGGATATTTTAAGAAAATTCATCAGTTGGAAAGATGATAGTATATTATTGTGTCGAAAAATGTCGATGAAATTATGTTGCCAATGGTGTTGTTCTTTGTTTATAATTTTATAAAATTGAAAACATATCAAAACATATTCTGATGTTTTGTTTCAATCAAGTGTAAATCTGCGGTTTTGAGTTCAGAAACCAAAATTCAAATGTATTTGTTTCATTGAATATCGTATGAAAGGAGTATCTATGTACAGTTATGTATCGACAGGTGCTTTAAACGGCATCGAAAGTTATCTGGCTACTGTTGAGGTGGATGCATCAACAGGACTTCCGGGTTTTGAGATGGTAGGTATGTTAAATGCAGAAATTAAGGAGGCAAAGGAACGCGTCAGGGTAGCATTGAAGAATACGGGTATAGCTATGCCTGCTTTGCGTATTACGGTGAATATATCACCGGCTAATTTGCGTAAAAACGGAACTTCCTACGATTTGCCTGTAGCAATTGCCTTGCTTATTGCCATCGGAGAACTGCCGCAAGACAGTGTGGAAGGCATTATGATTGTGGGTGAATTGGGATTGAACGGAGAGGTAAAATTTACAAACGGTATTTTGCCTATGGTTTTACAGGCGAAACAGGAAGGGATAAAAGTGTGCCTGGTTCCGAAGGAGAATGCAGAAGAAGGTGCCGTGGTGGACGGTATTTGTGTCATTGGAATATCCGGACTTGGTGAGGCAATTGAATACCTGCACGCTAAGAAGGAAGAACGGGAGAAGTGTTTTAAAAGAACGATTGTGGATTCAAAGAAACTAATGAGCGGCAGTGGTTTGGGCATCGGTTTGGATTTTGCACAAATCAGCGGACAGGAGAATGTCAAAAAAGCGGTAGAAACCGCGGCGGCAGGATTTCATCATATTCTTTTAATCGGAGCGCCGGGAGCCGGAAAAACCATGATTGCCAAGCGGATACCGTCGATTTTACCTCCTTTGTCCGTGGAGGACAGTCTGGAAGTGTCTAAAATTTACAGCATATCGGGAATGTTGAATGAGAAGCAGGCATTGATTACCAAGAGACCTTTTTGCAGCCCGCATCATACCATCAGTGAACAGGCATTTGCGGGTGGCGGAAGGATTCCAAAGCCCGGAGTAGTATCTCTTGCACATAAAGGTGTTTTGTTTTTGGATGAGGTGGTACATTTTAGCAATGCGGCCATAGAAGTTTTGCGCCAGCCAATGGAAGATAAAAAGGTGCAAATTGCAAGAGCATACGGAACTTTTACGTATCCGGCGGATTTTATGCTGGTTGCGGCTATGAATCCCTGTCCTTGCGGTCATTATCCGGACAGAAACCGTTGCGCCTGTAATGAAAGTAAGGTGCGAAAATACTTGTCGGCAATTTCCGGACCGATTCTGGACCGTATTGATATTTGCGTGGAAGTGGCGCGGATGGAAATGAAGGATTTGGACCAAAAAGGCGGTGAAAGCAGTGCTGCAATGCGGGAGCGGATTGAGAGGGCGCGTATGATGCAACAGGAACGCTTTCGGGACTTGAGTATTACGTTTAATGCCCAGATGGGGCCGGAAGAAATTAAACGGTTTTGCAAACTGGATGTGAAAGAACGTAAATTTGTTGAGCAGGCTTTTGATGCATTAAAGTTAAGTGCGAGAGCGTATCATAAAATTCTGAAGGTTGCCCGGACGATTGCGGATTTGGACGGAAGCGAACGAATTGATGAAATGCATTTGGCACAGGCAATTGCGTACCG
>JAZNLG010000160.1:0-7895 GCA_045578965.1 Lachnospiraceae bacterium
TTTAAAAAAATCTTTAACATAGACAATTTATCACAAAGTCAGCATATTTACAATTTTTTTTTGCAAGAAAATAAAAAAATATTTATAAAAAATGTTGACACATAAATGAGAGGTGGTATATAATCCCAACATAGTTAGCAACTGCTAACTTGTGAAAAAGGAAGAATTTAATTATTCTTCTTTTATTAAAAAACTATGGTTAGCAAGTGCTAACTATAGAAATAAGTTATATTTGGAGGAATCTAAATGAGAGTTGTAATTATAGGTGGAAATGATTGTATGGTGCGCAAATATATGGAATTATGCAAAGAATATAAATGTAATGCTAAGGTTTTTACGCAGATGAAAGGAAACTTGCGGACTTTAATCGGTAGTCCGGATTTGTTGGTTTTATTCACAGGCACAATGTGCCATAAAATGGCGCGGGTGGCTTTGAACGAAACGAAAGGGTTGGATACAGTGGTAGCAAGATCACATTCCAGTTCTCTGGCTGCGCTGAAGAATATTTTAGACGAACATGTAGCATAGTAAAAGTATGAAGAACATGAGTATAAAAATATTGTGGAATTTGAAGAAAGAAGATTTATTATGTCTGAGGAATTGGTAATTAAACAGTGTTCGCCCACATTGGCAGGTTTAAAAACCGGGAGTTTGTTTTCCTGTGCAGTAAAATCCAAGAAAGAAATGATTGACTGTGCGAGAGAATTGAATAAAAAATTATGTGTAAAGGGATTGAGAATTTTACCCTTGCGCTATAACAATGGTCGGGCGTTGATATATGTATATCGTCCGTCTAAATTGAAGAATGATTTTAGTAATAAGCAGGCACGTGAACTGTTATATTCTTTTGGGTATAATATTGAGAACCCGGATATGTGTGTGGTACAACTAATGAAACGATTGAAAGAGGCAGATGAGTTTCCACACGAAATAGGTCTGTTTCTGGGATATCCGGCAGAAGATGTTACCGGATTCATTGAAAACAGGGCAGGCGGCGCTAAATTTACCGGATACTGGAAAGTGTATGGGGATTTGGAGCAGGCAAAAAAGACATTTGCGAAATACAAAAAATGTACAGATGTATATTGTGCACAGTATGCTAAGGGAAGTAATATCAGCAAGTTGACGGTTGCAGTATAAATCCATACTCCTCCACATAATAAAAGAACCATTTCGATCATAGCATTATAAAATGTATGTAAGAAATGGTTTTTTATTGTTTTTATTTTGCTAACTTTTCTAAGAAGGGAGCCAGGCCTTCATGATTATTATCCGTAAAAGTGATAAAGCGTGCCGCCGCCTTAGCCTGCGAAATTCCGTTTAAAAGGACGGTGGGATATGCTGCGGCCTCCAACATGGGTAAATCGTTTTCTGCATCGGCAAAAGCATAGGAATAATTGCGATCTATATTTGCGTAATCGCACACAAACTGCAATGCTGTACCTTTCGTGGTACCGTAGGGCAGAATTTCCAAGAACCAGTCATTTGAGAAGAAACATTGTACCTGTCCCGCACACAATTCTTCTACCTTGGAACGAAAAGACTCCAGTAACTGACGGTCATCCAAGTCAATCGCCAGAAGTTTGTATGACTCAAGCCCTTTTGCTGCAATGTCAGGAAGAAGTTCATATTCATTTTTGACATATTCGCAATAAAAGGTAACATTCTTATTAATACTTTCGGTTAACACTTTAGTATCCGAGTAGGATTGTAAGTGCACATGCATTGTTTTTGCCAGGTCGCGAATTTTAGCAATAATATCTGAGGATAATTTTACACTATGCAACATCTCGCGATTTTTAAGGTGATATATCTGACTTCCGTTAAAAGAAGAAATCAGGGGAGAGCAGTTTTCCAAACCCAAACGTTCTATAATCTGAATAATACTGCTATAGGCTCTTCCGGAGGATATAACGAATACATGTCCTTTGGCTACGCAAGCCTCTAATGCGGCTCTTGTACGTGGGGAAATAGTTTTTTCGTCATTTAAAAGAGTTCCGTCCAAGTCGAAAAATAATACGGATTTCATATTCTTTTCATAAGGGACGTAACGATCTAAATAAGCCTTTTTTAGTTTGTCTAAAAGTTCTTCCGGAACAAACAGGTGTCCGCGACCGTTTCCTAAATCAATGTCTTTTTTGTTAGTGCCGTGGAAGTCCGAACCGCCGGTAATCAATAAATCATACTTGGTAGCCAGGCGTTTCACATAGCGTTCTTCACTGGGGGCATAAGTACTGTAAACTGCTTCAATACCCATAAGACCGGCTTCTTTTAATTCGGCAACTAACTTGTCCAAATTGGCATCCGATAAACGATAAAGGATGGGATGGGCCAGTACGGGGATGCCGCCTGCTTCCAAAATAAGAGAGACTGCTTGGGCAGGAGTTATTTTTTCGCGAGGAACAAAGGCTTTACAATGGTCACCCACATATCGTTCAAAGGCTTCTTTCATACTTTTTACATAACCTTTGTCCAAGAGATATCGCGCATAATGGGCACGGGTTACGACAGCACCCTTAAAAGTATTCATTAAATCCTCATAGGTAATATCAATACCCTGTTCGGCAAGGTTTTCACACATTTTACGATTACGGTTTATGCGGGATTCCTGAAAAGTAATCAGGTGTTCCTGAAATTGCGGATTATAAGGGTTAATGTACAAGCCCAGTATGTGAATGTCTCTGCCGAAGTATTCGGTGGACAATTCTATGCCCGGAATAATTTCGATATTTTTATCTTTGGCGTATTCCGTTATTTCTTTCAGACCTGCGGTAGTATCGTGGTCGGTAAGTGCGATGGCTTTTAAATTTTTGTAAATTGCCAAATCTACCAATTCTTTCGTGGTACAGGTGCCGTCAGAATGAGTGGAATGTACATGTAAGTCTATTGCCTGCATATTTTCCTCCGTTTATAGTAATCAACAAAATTATAATAACATATTTTTATAAAAATTGCAGATGCCACAATCGTAACATCTGCAATTATTTATATCATATTAATCTTCGCTCTTATTAACAGAGTAGATAGTACGTTTTCTTGCCATTTCATCGCTTTCCAAGTATTCATCGTAAGTAGTAATCTTATCAATTAAAGTACCATTGGGAAGGATTTCCATAATACGGTTTGCGGTTGTCTGCACAAACTGGTGGTCATGACAGGAGAAGAGTTCTACACCGCTGAATTTAATCATACCATTGTTCAGTGCAGTAATGGATTCCATATCTAAGTGGTTAGTAGGTTCGTCGAGAATTAAGCAGTTTGCACCGCTAATCATCATTTTACTTAAAAGACAACGTACCTTCTCACCACCGGAGAGTACGCGAACTTTTTTGACACCGTCTTCACCGGCAAAAAGCATTCTTCCCAAGAAACCACGTACATAAGTAATATCCTTAACGGGAGAGTAGCCCATTAACCAGTCTGCAATGGTTAAGTCACTGTCGAATTCCTTGGTGTTGTCCTTGGGGAAGTAAGCCTGTGATGTGGTAACACCCCACTTGTAGGTTCCTTCGTCGGGTTCTAATTCGCCGGTTAAAATCTTGAATAATGTAGTCTTGGCAATTTCATTGCTGCCGACAAATGCTACCTTATCTTCGCGGCCTAAAATAAAACTGATGTTATCTAGTACTTTTTCGCCGTTAATGGTTTTGCTGATGCCTTCCACGGTAAGAACTTCGTTACCGATTTCACGTTCGGGGCGGAAGTCGATGTAAGGGTACTTACGGCTTGAGGGCTTAATGGTATCCAATTCAATCTTTTCCAAAGCTTTCTTACGTGAAGTAGCCTGCTTTGATTTGGAAGCGTTTGCGGAGAAACGGGAGATGAATTCCTGTAATTCCTTAATCTTTTCTTCCTTCTTTTTGTTGGCTTCCTTCATCTGCTTGATTAATAACTGGCTGGATTCATACCAGAAGTCGTAGTTTCCGGCATATAACTGAATTTTACCATAGTCAATGTCAGCGGTATGAGTACATACTTTGTTTAAGAAATAACGGTCGTGGGATACCACGATTACGGTATTTTCAAAGTTGATTAAGAATTCTTCCAACCATGCGATAGCATCCAAATCCAAGTGGTTGGTAGGCTCGTCGAGTAAAAGAATATCGGGATTACCAAACAATGCCTTGGCAAGAAGGATTTTGACCTTTTCATTACCGCCCAAATCGCTCATAAGAGAGTAGTGGATATCTGTTTCAATACCAAGACCGTTTAAAAGGTTTGCAGCGTTGGATTCTGCTTCCCACCCATCCATTTCGGCAAATTCGCCCTCCAGTTCACTTGCACGGATTCCGTCTTCGTCGGTAAAGTCTTCTTTGGCATAAATGGCTTCTTTTTCTTTCATAACTTCGTAAAGACGAGGATTGCCCATAATTACGGTATCCATTACGGTATAACTGTCATATTTGAAGTGATCCTGTTCCAACACGGAAAGTCTCTGGCCGGGGGTAATGGTAATGTCACCTGTGGTGGTTTCCAATTCGCCGGAGAGTAATTTTAAAAAGGTTGATTTGCCGGCACCGTTGGCACCAATCAAACCATAGCAGTTTCCTTCTGTAAATTTGATGTTTACTTCTTCAAATAACGCTTTTTTTCCAAAACGTAAAGATACATTATTTGCACTAATCATTTCAACATAACTCCATTTCTTTTCATGCTAAATTTGCGCACCATTTCTTATTGTACATACTTTTATAAAAAAAGCAAGGAAGAATCACTATTTTAGTCCGGATTCATTTATTTATATCAAAATGCGGTATGAATTATTTGAAATATCAACAGGAAAGACCGATACATAAAAGAATGCCCCGTGGACTGCATAAAAAAAGGAATGCAGTCTGCACTGCATTCCTTAAATAATTTTAAATTATAAGTTCTGATCCACAACCTGATTCTTGCCGTGTCCTTTACCATAGTAGAGACGGTTATCGGCCTGTTGGATTAAATGTTCAATTCTGTTGCCGACTTTTGCCTGTGCAACACCGAATGTCATTGTTACACGCATTGACTGTCCGCCGTGTTCCACCTTGGAAGAAGAGATGTTTAATCGGATACGTTCTGCAATATTCTTAGCTGCTTCCAAATCGCCTTTGATGATAATCAAAATTTCTTCACCACCCCATCGACATACGGAATCGCAGTCGCGCAATTGGGAAGTGATGGTATTTGCAACCATAACCAAAACCTTGTCACCGGCATCGTGTCCGTAATTATCGTTGATTTTTTTGAAGTCATCAATATCACCAAGGATAACACTAAAAGGTGCATTGTCTCGTTGTAACTCGTGCATTGCCACGTTTAATACCTGCATCATACTTCGACGATTCGGCAATTTCGTGAGAGGATCGCGATTCGCAAATTGTTGTAACTGCTGATTTCGTTTCTCAAGAGCGGCACTGTTATTTTTCATTTCCCATGTAAACAGCAGCGAGAAAATAATCATCATAACGTAGACAATGATAACGTTAAAAATTTCTACCAACTGTGTTGTCACGGAAGACTCAACCACAAAGAGCGGATCGTGCACAAGTTCAAACAACAGAGATGTAACATATGCCAGCATGGATCCTATAGAAATCAAGAAAGGAAACAGTGTTTTACCTTTGAAATCTTTTATCGTGGAAGTAATGTAAAATATGCCGGGAACCATTGCAAGACAGTACAGGTTAAAACGCATAATAGTTCCGATACAAAAAGATGTAACCATTACGAAGGTAATAATTTCCACGCTTGCAATAATCGTAGTAAAAACATATTTTTTCTTTTTTACCAATTCCATCAGCAGTTGATAAATACCGAAAGAAAGCAGATTATATAAACACAGCCATATATTATTGTTAAATGCGAAGAAGATGGCAATCAGTACATGAATAAAAGAGATTGCCGTCATAGTATATCCCATTTTCGTGCGGTCAGAGATATATTCTTCACCGTTAATTAAATTCTTAACATATGTAACAAAATTCTTAAAAAAGGTCGACATCCGTATCACCTCATTTTTTATAATAAAGAGTACACTTATACATAGAATAACACTTCTTTTAAAATAATGAAAGGAAGAAATTTCATATTTGGGATAATTATATCACATTTCTGTCTCTAAAAAAACCACTTTTTTTATAAATAAATGTGAAAGGAAAGAAAACAACGTAAAAATGGAGTTTACAAAAGAAAAAGGAAGATATATAATTTTAATGTTGTCCTTTGTGACAGAAAAGTTGTATTGAAAGAAATGTTTCGCGCATATATCAAAGTGTGGAGCAGCAACAAGAGAGAATAACAGAATCAATATAAAAGGAGGCATTTACAATGAAGTTAGTACCTTTAGGAGACAGAGTTGTATTAAAGCAGCTTGTGGCAGAAGAAACTACCAAATCCGGAATTGTATTACCCGGACAGACCAAAGAGAAACCCCAGGAGGCAGAAGTAGTGGCAGTAGGCCCCGGCATTCTTCCCGATGGTAAAGAAATTAAAATGAGTGTAAAGGCAGGAGATAAAGTTATTTATACCAAGTATGCCGGCACAGAAGTTAAAATGGATGGCGAAGAGTATATTCTTGTAAAACAGTCTGATATTCTTGCAATCGTAGAGTAGGAACCGACAGTTTTAGAATGACGGTGAACCGGATTTTTATGAAATCCGAAAAAGTATTATTAATATCGGAGGTTGTCAAAAATGGCAAAGGAAATTAAGTATGGTGCAGAAGCACGCAGCGCCTTGGAAGCCGGCGTAAATAAACTTGCGGATACCGTAAGAGTAACATTGGGACCTAAGGGTAGAAACGTTGTATTGGATAAGTCTTTCGGTGCTCCTTTAATCACAAATGACGGTGTGACCATTGCAAAAGAAATCGAATTGGAAGATGCATTTGAAAATATGGGTGCACAACTTGTAAAAGAAGTTGCAACCAAGACAAATGATGTGGCAGGTGACGGTACTACAACAGCAACCGTTCTTGCGCAGGCTATGATCAATGCAGGTATGAAGAACCTGGCAGCAGGCGCAAATCCCATCGTTTTAAGAAAAGGTATGAAGAAGGCTACTGATTGTGCAGTGGATGCAATTGCACAGATGAGTTCTAAGGTAAACGGCAAGGAACACATTGCAAGAGTTGCTGCTATTTCAGCAGGCGATGATGCAGTTGGTAATATGGTTGCAGACGCTATGGAAAAGGTTTCCGGAGACGGCGTAATTACCATTGAAGAAAGCAAAACCATGCAGACAGAACTCGACCTTGTAGAAGGTATGCAGTTTGACCGCGGTTACTTATCTGCTTACATGGCTACAGATATGGAAAAGATGGAAGCGGTTCTTGAGAATCCTTACATCCTTATTACAGATAAAAAAATCAGCAACATTCAGGAAATCCTTCCTGTTTTGGAGCAGATTGTACAGAACGGAGCAAAATTACTTATTATCGCAGAAGATATCGAAGGCGAAGCACTTACAACCCTTATTGTAAATAAGTTAAGAGGTACCTTCAATGTAGTAGCTGTTAAGGCGCCCGGATACGGTGACAGAAGAAAAGCAATGCTTGAGGATATCGCAATTCTTACCGGCGGTAAGGTAATCAGTGAAGAACTTGGCCTTGACTTAAAAGAAGTTACACTTGCTGATATGGGTCGCGCAAAATCTGTTAAGGAACAGAAAGAGAACACCATCATCGTTGGCGGTGCGGGAGATGCTAACGCTATCGCTGCAAGAGTTGGCCAGATTAAGAGACAGGTGGAAGAAACTACTTCAGAATTTGACAAAGAAAAACTTCAGGAACGTCTTGCTAAATTGGCAGGCGGTGTTGCAGTTATCCGTGTAGGTGCTGCTACAGAAACCGAAATGAAGGAAGCAAAACTTCGTATGGAAGACGCATTGGCAGCTACCAGAGCAGCAGTAGAAGAAGG
>JAZNLG010000161.1:0-1821 GCA_045578965.1 Lachnospiraceae bacterium
CTTCGTACAAGTAAAATTACTGCAGACATTATCGAGAAATTAAAAAAGGCAGATACATGGGTAGTAGCGTTTCCTTTGTATGTGGATTCGTTGCCGTCACATCTTATCGCATGCTTAAAGCAGCTTGAGAAGATGACCTGGAAAAATAAGAATTTGAATGTATACGGTATTGCAAATTGCGGTTTCTATGAGGGAAATCAGGCTGAGCCTGCTCTGAACGTATTGAAGAACTGGTGTGCCAAGGCCGGATGCGCGTACAAGGGCAGTCTCGGAATCGGCGGTGGCGGTGCCATTGCAGTAAGCGGAAATATGTCTGCCAAAGCAGGTCTTAGGGCTAATATATTTAAGGCAATGAAGAAGTTTGCTGACCGCATTATCAAGAAGGAAGGGGAAGTCAATAAGTATGCTACGGTAGCATTCCCCAGATTTATTTATAAGATTGCTGCCCAGAACAGCTGGCGCAAGATGATTAAGAAGAATGGCGGTAAGAAGAAGGATTTAAGTCGCAGATTGGATCAACTGTCGAAAGAAGATGTACCTAAGAATGCAGTAGTTTGTACAGAATAAATAGTATGATACCGAGATTATGAAACCACCCTATGCGGGTGGTTTTATTCTGTGATAGGACAAGTTTTTTATCACTGATTACGTTACTGATTTTGGGACGTAAAATACAATAGAAACGATTTTTGTAAAAAAATTATCGAAAAACGATAAAAAGTTGTTGACAAACGAAAATAATGTGATATTATGGATTTATCGATAAACGTTAAATATTTAACTTTTTGCGCGAATGTATAACTTTAAAGTAGGAGGCGAAAATGCATTTATTATTAAGCAAAATTGTAAGCAGTATATTACAGATTATTTTATTTGCAATCATACCTTTTATCTGGTGGCTCGTTACTGCAAGAAAAAAGCAAAGCTTTCAGCAGTGGATTGGATTAAAAAAGATGAAATGGAATAAGAACGTATTCATTGCTGTTGCAAGCATAACCGTTGCGTTTATGTTCCTGGGAATGTTGACATTATATATGCTGAAAGATGTTGAAATTGCAACTTCTGAATTTGCAGGACTTGGATTACCGGCGATTCCGGCAATTGTAATCTATGCAACATTTAATACTGCTTTACCGGAAGAAATTTTATTCAGAGGATTTTTATTAAAAAGAATACAAAATAAATTCGGATTTGGTGTAGCCAATGTTGTTCAGGCTTTAATATTCGGATTCGTACATGGAGTTATGTTTTTGGGAGTGGTAGGAGTTGTCAAAGCATTGATTGTGATTATATTTACGGGTGTTGTTGCCTGGTTAATGGGTTATATCAATGAGAAGAAGTGCGAAGGGTCCATTATTCCGAGTTGGATAATCCATACTATTTCAAATATTTTTGCAGGAATCTGCGCGGCATTTTCCCTTATCTAAAATGGAATGTAGCAATTATTAAGAAGATTAAAAACGGAGGATTTAAAATGAAACAGGAAGTTGTAGCAAAGATTAATAAGTTTGGTAAAATTGGTGAAGTTATAGCACAGATTAGTCGTATTTTTGTGATTCTGGGCGCAGTCATTTTATTGGCAGCAGGCATTTTTATGCTGGCAGTACCAAAGGATTTGTTTACTTTGGATTATTATGTCGGTATGGATATGCAGGTGGATTTGGATACCATTGGGGAGAAAATCACAGAAGAAGATATGGCAGAACTTGAAGCGGATGCGTATACGGTTACGACATCGGATACTGAAATGGTTATAGTAGATATTGAAGCAAATGAGGAAGCAAATACATTAGATGTAAAATTTGCATCTGAACCTACGAA
>JAZNLG010000162.1:0-5137 GCA_045578965.1 Lachnospiraceae bacterium
GTAATCGGCGGTACCGGCTCCGGCAAAACATCTTTGATTAACCTTTTGGCAGGTTTTTATACTGCTGCCGAAGGCCGTGTACTGGTAAACGGTGAGGATATTACGAATTGTAATCCCCGGGAATTGCGTGCCCGTATCGGTATCGTACCCCAGACGGCAGTACTTTTTAAGGGTACCATTGAAGAAAATTTAAAATGGGGTAAGGCAGATGCCACGGAGGAAGAAATGTGGCAGGCTTTGGAGATTGCTCAGGCGAAAGAGTTTGTGGAGCAGAAGCCCAAAGGCTTAAAAGAAGCTGTTTTGCAAGGCGGTAAAAACTTTTCCGGCGGTCAGCGTCAGCGACTTTGCATGGCAAGAGCCTTTATTCGTAAGCCGGATGTTTTAATCCTGGATGACAGTACCAGTGCGTTAGACTATGCAACGGAATCCAAGGTGCGTCGCGGAATTCGTAATTTGGCTGAGGATGCTATTTGTTTTATTGTATCCCAGCGTGCGGCTTCCATTATGGATGCCGACCTTCTCATTGTTTTGGATGAGGGTGAAGTAGCAGGAATGGGTACGCACGACGAGTTACTGAAGTCTTGTGAAGTCTATGCCGAAATCTATTATTCTCAGTTCCCTGAGGATAGAGAGGAGGCTAAAAATGCGTAAAAAGACTCTTCGACAGATTTTTAAATATATTAAGGCAAACACGGTGCTTCTGGCAATTTCTCTGTTGTGTGCTTTATTGTCCGTAGCAGGAACGTTGTATCTTCCCATTTTAATCGGTCAGGGCGTAGATTTGTGCCTGGGCGCGGGGAAGGTAGATTTTGAAGGTATTGCAAGATTGCTTCTGATTGGAATCATTGTGATTGCCGTGACTATGGTGGCGCAGTTTATTATGAACCTGTGCAATAACCGTATGACCGCCAATGTGGTGGCAAGAATGCGTAAAGATGCCGTTCGTAAGTTACAGAGACTGCCCATTCGCTATATTGATAATAAGTCTTACGGCGAATTGGTAAATCGTATCATTGCGGATGTGGATACTTTTTCCGAAGGTCTGCTTCTGGGATTTTCCCAGTTATTTACCGGAATTCTTACAATTCTGGGTACTTTAGGATTTATGTTGGTGATTGATTATAAAATCACGCTGATTGTAGTGCTGGTTACGCCTCTGTCTTTCTTTGTGGCAGGGTTTGTATCCAAAAAGACTTTTAATCTGTTTACAAAACAATCCTCAGCAAGAGGAGAACAGACTGCATATATCGAAGAGATGGTGGGTAACCAGAAAATTGTCAGGGCTTTTGGTAAAGAAGCAGACACTATGGTGCGGTTTGATGAAATCAATGAAAAGTTGCAGAAGGTATCGGTAAAAGCGATTTTCTTCTCCTCTCTTACCAATCCGGCCACCCGTTTTATCAATGCACTGGTGTATGCGGCGGTAGGCGTGTTTGGCGCCTTGATTGTTATGGATGCGGAAAGTGCCATTACCGTGGGCGAATTGTCTTGCTTCTTAAGTTATGCGAATCAGTATACCAAGCCGTTTAATGAAATATCGGGAGTTATCGCAGAGTTCCAGAATGCCTTGGCTTGCGCAGAGAATTTCTTCAAGTTCCTGAATGAAGAGGATGAGAAAGATGCGGTTTGCGTAGAATCAGTACCGGGTACATCCGACGCAGAGGAAACGACCGGTGATTGCCGGAAGCAAAGTACTCCGGAAACATCCGATAAGAACGGCAAAGAGGATGCAACTGCATTTACGAACGGTGCGAAATTAATCGGCGATGTGTCCATTCGGAATGTATCATTTTCATACGTTCCGGACCGCAAACTGATTGAAGATTTTAACCTGCATGTAAAGCAGGGACAGCGCGTGGCAATTGTAGGTCCTACGGGTTGCGGTAAAACTACATTGATTAACCTGCTGATGCGATTTTATGATATCAATGCCGGAGACATTATTCTGGACGGAGTGCCGTATGATTCGCAGAGTCGTCATAATTTGCGTGATTCTTACGGTATGGTTCTTCAGGAGACTTGGCTGAAAAACGGTACAATTCGTGAAAACATTGCATTTGGTAAGCCGGATGCTACTATGGAAGAAATAATAGAGGCGGCCCAAAAAGCGCATGCCCATAGTTTTATAACCCGTATGCCAAAAGGATATGATACAGAGATTCTTGAGGATGGAGGCAATCTTTCAAACGGTCAGAAGCAGTTGCTGTGCATTGCCCGTATTATGCTTATGAATCCGCCTATTTTGATTTTGGACGAGGCGACATCCTCTATCGATACCAGAACCGAGATGAAGGTGCAGGATGCTTTTGCGACTTTGATGAAAGGCAAGACCAGTTTTATCGTGGCGCACAGACTGTCCACTATCCAGAACGCCGACGTCATCCTTGTTATGAAAGATGGTAACGTCATTGAGCAGGGAACTCATGAGGAACTGCTAAAAGAAAAAGGATTCTATTATGAACTTTATCAAAGCCAGTGGGCGTAAGGAATTGCAGAGATAAAAGTCTTGCTTTGATAAAAAGATGACATAATAAAAGGAGATGCGAGTTATAATGCATCTCCTTTTTTAAGTTCGTCAGAAAAAGTAATATATTTTATACTTCCGTATCCACTTCAATTCCGGTTAAATCTGCTTCTAAAAGACTCATACTGTTTTTGATTTCTTTTAGGGATTTTTGTGCCTTGCTTGTTTCGTTGTTTGCCTGGGCGATTTTCATCAAATCCTCCAACGGAATATCAGGTGTGTTATGTTCCTGATTTTCTGCCTTGGCTTTCTCAACGGCTTCCTTGGTCTGTTCTATCATGGCTTCCTGTAAGGCTCTTTTTTCTTGGATATCTTCCAGTTTCTCTTTTTTGATTTCTTTCTGTTCGGCTGCTTCTTCTGCCTTTTCCTGCGCCTCTTCCATCTTTTCTTCGATTGCCTCCTTGGCGTCCTGCATGACCATGTTAATGATATCATCATCGGCAGCAGCATTGATAGCGTCAGCGGTTTTCTGTGCATCCAACATAGGATTGGATTTTAAGCGCTCAAGGGTAATCATACGGATGTCTGCCACATCATCCTTCATTAATTTCTCTGCATCACTAATCTGCTTATTTAGTTCATCCATTGGCTCTTTGAAATCAGAGTACGCCTGTTTAAACTCGGAAGGCCAGTCCTTTACCGTCATATCTTCCGTGATGTTATACTCTTCTTTTAAAGCATCAAGTTGATTGTTGATATCGTTGATTTGGGACTGCGCTTCATTTTTAAGGGCAAGCATTTCCTGATAATGATCTCGGCGCTCCTGTATGCTTTTATCAATTTCTTTGTCCGTATTCCAGGCATCGCCCACCACTTTTATTGCCTTTTCACGGGCTTCTATGCGTTTTTGTTCAATTGGGTCGTCGTTTTTTACATTCATATTTCCTGCAAAAAGCGTGTTTCGATTTCCCGGCTGGGTATGGTTGGACGTTAAAATCCCTTTTACACCCAACGCTGTGTGATTTGCATTAATATTAATTGCCATACAATCTCCTCCTTGAGAACTGTAAAACTATGCCTTATAAAAATATATCGGCAAAAATGCATTATAAATTTAATGCATCGGTGGGGAAAGTTTGGTAATGATAAAAGAACCTGTTTCGAATCGGTTGCTATTTTGTGAAAAAGGTGGCACAATAGAATAGAAAATACAAAAGAGAACGGTAAAAGCCGTTCACGGGAGGAAATATGAAGAAAGTCTGGTATACATTTATGGCTTTTTTTCCATTGATTGAAGTAATCATCAGCGTGATTCTTATGATTGTAAGCATAGTTTTGATGGTGTCGGCAGCGATGGGAACTGTTGATGTATCGGCAGCAGTACCGACTATTTTATTGTGGATTAGCATTGTCGGTATTATGATTGGTATTGTGCTCTGCATCCTGGGTGCTGTTATTTTTACAATTCATGCGAAGAATAACGACAAACTGGAAGGAAACGCCAAAGGAATCTGGATTGGTTCATTTGTTACTTTGATTTGCTTTGCGTTTCCGGTGTATTGGTGGAAATGTATCAGAAAGGAAGAAAAACATGAAGAGAGCGTTTAATCTGATTTCTAAAATTATTATTTGTGTGGCAGTTATGATTTTAATTCATATGTCAGCAGAGGCATCTTTGACGGTGCATGCAACTGCGCCGGAAGAGGCAGTAAACGGTGCGGTATACCGTAGTGACGGAACATTGGCTTTTTATACCTGGGGTGAATTTAATCCTTCCATAAACGGCCTTGTTTATGTGGATAATCTTCAAAAGTGGATCTATTTTGAAAATGGTATTATGAATACGGATGTATATGAATTTGTGTATTATAACGGTGCAGAGTTTCTTGTTGCCAATGGTGAAGTGGCCGATTTGACCGGTCTTGTATTGTATGACTATTGCTGGTATTATCTTGCTCACGGCCAGAAGGTGGATTATTATGAAGGCCTGACTTTGTATGATGGAGAATGGTTTTATGTAAGAAACGGTATGTTGGCGACGGATGTAAATGGTTTACAGTGGTATGATGGTGAAACATTTCTTGTGGCGGAAGGGCGTCTGTTATCAGAATACACGGGATTATATCAAAATAAATACGGCTATTGGCATTGGATTGTAGAAGGTCGTAGACAGGAAGAATATACAGGACCGGTTGAGTATGATGGAAAAAGATTTATGGTCGAAGAAGGAACTATGTATCGTAGATACGGAAAATATAAATATAATGAGGAAATATTTATTGTTTATAACGGCGAAATTATGACCGGTTGGGAGAATGTTCCGAATTCTGATATTTATGGTTATGTACCGGGAGATACTGTAAAAACCACAAAAGGAGAAATATTGCTTTATTTAGGGAATGATGAGTGGCAAAGGGAAAACGGAATGATATGTTATGCACATGTCTCATTTAAGGATAGTGGTGAGGAATTAGAAAGAGGAAATTTATGGTGGGCTTCCTGGTAATGGAAACTTTTTAAATGAAGTTGATTACATATAAAGATAGTTGAAGTCAATCCGAAATCGTATTATACTATGCAGGTACGATTTCGGATTTTTCATTTTAAAATATATATAATAGCGCAAAAGAATCAAAACGGAGATTTTTATGAAAGTGCAACTATCGGATCATT
>JAZNLG010000163.1:0-6650 GCA_045578965.1 Lachnospiraceae bacterium
GGAAATACCTCAAAAGAAAATACTGTTTTTTTCTGTTCAAAAATCTCCGAAATTTTCATTCATTTTACTCCTTTTACAATCGATACCACTGCATTTCCCACTTTTACAATAAATCTGCAATTTCAAACGACTGTGCCCCTGCCGGAACACAGTCGATTATATTTCTTAAATACTCCCTTATTGAGTAATGACCTGCTTGGTTTTAACACCTTTAGAATACAAACAACGCAGCACCGTATGCAGGAAGGTTAAATTCCAAATAATAAGGCTTTCCGTCACATTCGCCCTTCTGTGCAGTAAGTTCTGCGGGGATTGCTCCTCCATTACCGCCAAAACGCTTATCATCACTGTTCAAAATCAACTTATATTTCTTCTTTGCAGGAACGCCTACTCTGTAGTTTTCACGACGCATCGGTGTCATATTAAGCACTACGAGAATGCGGTTTTTGTTTTCCTTACCCTTACGATAGTAACTGTAGATACTTCTGTCACCATCGTCTGCATTGATCCACTCAAAACCGTCCCAACTGTTGTCGATCTGGTACAAGGAAGGATACTTGCGATAAATGGTAAGCAATTCTTTCATATATTCCAACATACCGCGGTTCAAGTGATTCTCAAGCAGATACCAGTCAAGTTCTCTTGCCTCGCTCCATTCTCTTTCCTGGGCAAATTCCTGACCCATAAAGAGAAGTTTCTTGCCTTCATGTGTGAACATAAAGGTATATCCTACACGAAGGTTCGCGTATTTATCCACCTGATAGCCGGGCATTTTATTAACCATAGAGCACTTTAAGTGAACCACTTCGTCATGAGACAGAGGCATAATGTAGTTTTCACTGGAATTATAACTCATGGCAAAAGTCAACTTATTATGATTGCCTTTTCTAAAATAAGGATCCAACTTCATATATTCACAGAAGTCATGCATCCAACCCATATTCCACTTAAAAGTAAATCCAAGACCGTCGTCTTCCGGTGCACCGGTAACCTTAGGCCATGCTGTAGATTCTTCTGCAATCATACATACGCCGGGGAAAGTTCCACGAACAACGGAATTCAAATGTTTAAAGAATTCGATTGCATCCAGGTTCTGGTTTCCGCCATATTTATTGGCTACCCACTGGCCGTCCTGCTTACCGTAATCCAAGTAAAGCATTGATGCAACCGCATCCACACGGAGACCGTCAATGTGGAATTCTTTAATCCAGAACAATGCATTGGCAATCAGGAAGTTACGTACTTCATTTTTACCATAGTTAAAAATCTTGGTACCCCAGTCGGGATGCTCGCCCAAACGAGGATCCGGATGCTCGAATAAACAAGTTCCGTCAAACTCTGCCAAACCGTGGGCATCTCTGGGAAAGTGTGCGGGTACCCAGTCAAGGATAACACCGATTTTATTCTTATGAAGAGTGTTTACTAAATACTGGAAGTCTTCCGGTGTACCGTATCTTGAAGTAGGCGCATAATATCCGGTTACCTGATATCCCCAGGAACCGTCAAAGGGATGCTCTGCAATACCCATTAATTCTACATGGGTATACTTCATTTCTTTTAAATACTCAACGATTCTGTCCGCAAACTCTCTGTAATTGTAGAAACCTTCTTCCTCTTCTCTGGGATGACGCATCCAGGAACCAATATGGCATTCATAAATTGCCATAGGCTCTTCAAATACATTCTTAGTATCGCGAACTTCCATCCATGCATTATCACTCCACTTGAAACGATTAATATCTGCAATCTTGGATGCATTTCCGGGTCTCATTTCTGCATAATTTCCGAAAGGATCTGCCTTATAAAGTTTCTTTCCTTCCGGTGTTTCAATGAGATACTTGTACATATCTCCTTCTTTTGCTTCTTTGATAAAAGCAGCAAAAACGCCGCCTTCACCGACTTCGCCCATAGGATTCGCATTTTCATCCCAGCCGTTAAAAGAACCGATTACGTGTACACTTACCGCATTAGGTGCCCAAACACCGAAATGAATACCGGCCACTCCGTCTTCTACGGAAGGATGTGCACCGAGTTTTTTGTAAATATCATAATGCGTACCCTGTCCGAACAGGTAGCAATCCGCGTCAGAGATAAAAACTCTTTCGCCCTGTACCATATTTTTGTTTTCGGTTTTTTTCTTGCTTTCCGCTTTTTTCGCTTTTGTGGTCTTAACTTTTTCTGCCATTTTGTTTTCCCCCAAATTATTCAAAATCTTTTTCTTTTAAAACAATTAAGCCGTTTTCATCATAACGCTTGCGCGCAATAATACTTGCCATCTTGGATAACCCGCCTTTATTGGCACTATTCATTGCTTCGTCCATAATTTCCTTGACTTCGGCAACTGTTACAGTGTGATTACCTGCCTGCATTTCCGAAACTCTCTTGTATAATGCAAGACGCCCCATATCGTCCACACTGTAGCCCTTATCATAGACATAACGAATACCGTAAGTAACCAGCATATCCACATTCATGGAAAGTACATCGATTCTTGCATTAAAAAATTCGCTGATTACCGCGCCTCTTGCCATAAGGGTATCCATTGCACGCTTTTTATCCATAAGAATCACGATGATTCCGTTGGCTTCCTGATTTAATTCCTGAAGAATACCGCGCATGGTCTGACTGCTTAACTTACCGGCATTCTCTACCAATAAAGCACCGTTTACCAGTTTGGCAAACACACCGCTCATGTCTTTTTTGTTTAACTTTTCGGCATCAATCTTGGCTACGTTTCCGGAGAAATTATCATCTCCCATACGCACATATGAAACAATTAACTTCGCCAACTGGAGGGAAGTCTCACGGGAATCTGCCGTAATCACCACATTGCCTACATACGCGGCTAATGTGATTTTCTCCAAGGTATCCAGAATCTGGTTCTTCATCTTCTTAGAGTACAGGAACGGTTTAAAAAGTGCTTTTTCTTCGTCGGTCAAATCCTTATGCTCCGTTATTTCCTGCTCATCTTCGGATGCAACATCATCCTGTTCCTGCATATTGTATTCTTCCGCAGAAGTTTCTTCCACAGTTTCTTCCTCCTCGATAATACCGTCTACTTCTTTCCAGATGCTTCCCGGAATAGACGCTGTAACAGAACCATAGAAATTGCCTTCTCCCGCAGCCGCAAAATCAACAGCTTCTTCTGCAATCTCCTCAATTACTTCAGACTCCTGCACGCTAACCGATTCTTCAGGCTCTTTTGCAACAACCTCTTCTGCCAAAACTGCTTCTTCCTCAACAACTGCCTCTGTATTCTCTGCAACATCAGAAACCATTTCTTCGGTTTCTTCAACTACATTATCTTCATTCACCACATCAGTTACTACAGACTCTGCAATAATTACCGTATCCATAGTTGCGGCTGTTGTCGACAACTCACCGGTAAACTGGGATACAATGGTCTGCTCCATAATACCGGTATCGGTAGAAATTTCATCCACAACCCTAGCTTCCACTTCCGGAATCTCTTCTGCTGCCGTTTCAATTAATTCTTCCGTCAACGGTTCTATAACCGGTGTTGCTTTTACGGGCTCGTCAATGTAAATTTCGTCTGTATTCACTTCTTCCGCACTTTCAACCACAGGTGCTTTCTCTACCACATTCTGCTCAATCTCTTTTGTCTGAGCCCCCGGCATAATCACCTGTTTTGCATGATTTTCAAGCCCTTTCATCACTTTTTCATTAGGCTTTCCGTTTATTGAATCAAGAACAGAAGGATTATCCAAAGATGCAAGAATGCCGGTCTTGGAATCTTCATCAAATCGACTGAAGATTTCTCCGGTCTGCTCCAACACCTTCTGGCGCACATCCGCCTGCATCTTCTGCTCGCGCTCTCTTTTCATCTTTTCCCAGTCCGCGATAATATCCTGGATATTTAACTGACCGGTAATCTGCTTCTCAACAACTTTCTCCTCCTGCAGATTTGCCAGACTAATCTGTCCGTCCATCTCCTGAGCGAGAAGTCTTTCATAAGCACCTGTAGTTCCAAGAGTTACCATTCTCTGTGTATTTGACATAAAAGTCTGCTGGCCGGGAACTTCTGTTTCACCCGCCTCGTCAAAATGAATTTCCTGCACGTCTCTGGTACGAATACGAGCTGTCTCCATACCCGCAACCGGTGCCTGCGGAACTGCACTGACTACTGCTGCTGTAGGCATCTCCTGTGTTCCCTCATCCAAATCCTCAATCAACTGACCTACAGACTGAGGGGGTTCTACACCAACATACTCCTGCGCAAAACTCTCTTTAAACGCTTCCATCTCCGGAGTTGCTTCCGCAACATTAACGGGAGAAGGAATCTGATATCTGATATCTGCAGTCTGATCTGCAAAGAATACCTCCTGGGCATCTGCAGGTATCGTATTATGATACACTTTCTGATCTTCACGATTCTCACCCATCGGTTGAATGGGTTTGGGTTCATCATCTATGTATTCTTTTAAATTTTCTGCAAGTTCCGCCTGAAGATTCATAGTGTTAAACTTACTCATATCGATAGTTTTAACACGAAAATCATCATCCAAATCCATCTCACCCGTATTGCGCTCTCTTGCCGCCTGAGCCGCAATCTGTATCTTCTCTTCGTTGCGTCGGTCATATTTTTCCTGCTGGGAAGGAGTCAGGGGTTCATGAAGCATCTTGAGTTCCATTGCTTTTATCACATAAGGACCTTCCCCAAACCAGAGAATCAGTTCGTCACACTCCTCTACGCACTTGGTTGCAAAACCGGCACGGTGATAAAGATATGCAAGTTCATATACCCATTCTTCAATTCTATCCTGCTTTTTTAACTCTTCCAGTAATTCAATACGCTCTTCATAACCTACATTCTGCGCTTCATAGATACGATAACGGAGAGTATATACGCCGGGGTCCTTGGGTGCCAAAGCCGCATAGACTTTAAAATACTCAATGGCTTCCACGATATCTCCCAATTGCAGGCAAATTTCACACAAAGAATAAACAACATTTCTGTTGTTTGGATTACGGTCATATGCCAATGTCAATATTTCATAACAGTCTTCGTATCTTTTATTTAATTTATACAACTCGGCAATTTTAGCCAAAGTAGTAGTACTTTTTACACGTTTCCAATCAATGGTATCCGCCAGTCGTACGGCATCTGCGTACTTCTCATGTTCCATTAATTTATCGATTTCTTCCGAACGAAGTTTAAATTCATACTTATCCAAAGTATCCACCTCTTAATATTGCAAATTACTGATGCACATTATTAACCCATATTACAATTTAAAGTGTACCACACGCATAATCCAATGTCAAAAAAAGAATGAGAAAATTTGCTTTTCAATATAGTTTTGGACGGAACAAAAAACGGCAGAATATTTTATATTCCAACAGAACGCGCTCTCGCTCGTCGAAAACGTAACGGACACTAAATTCGCAAAACAAAGTCTTGCTCATCATGTGCCGACGTTTTCAAACGGTTCTTTATGGAATCATAAAATATTCTGCCTGTTATATGATTCTGTTTCAGTACCATTATATAAAATATATCTTTTAACTTTCACAGATACTGCCCGAATTTTTACTCCATATGATCTAACAATTCCTGGTAAAATCTCGAATAATCAATTCTCCCTTCACCCATAAACTTAATGGCTGCGGAAGGATGTGAATTCATAATCCCCGTTAAAAGGTAGGGGATGTCGTATCCCCATAAACTCCCCTTTTCAATTTCTTCCTTAATGTAGGTCTGTACGAAATCCATAATCGGTACAAGGTTGTAGCGTGGATTACGTAAGAAGGATAAAAGGGATTCCATGTAGCAGTTGCCCGCACCACGGCCCATTCCGCTTACGGTAGCATCCGCAAGGCTGGCACCGATACTTAAAGCTTCAATGGTGTTTGCGTATGCAAGCTGCTGGTTATTGTGGGTATGCACACCAATCTTTTTATTATGCTTGGTTGCAATCTCCATATATTTGTGAGTAAGTCGACGAATCTGTTCCGGATAAAAAGCACCGAAACTGTCTACTAAATAGATGTAGTCAACATCACATTCTGCAAGAATCTCAAGGCCGTTATCCAATTCTTCTTCACGTACCTTAGAAATTGCCATAATATTAACGGAAGTCTCATATCCCTTGTCATGAGCATCCTGAATCATCTCGATTGCTGCAGGAATCTGATGAATATAAGTTGCGGTACGCACAAGGTCAATCACACTGTCTTTTTTAGCAATAATATCATTCTTGTAATCGGTTCTTCCCACATCGGTCATGACCGAAATCTTCATATCAAAATCATTGGTACCCACTACCGCACGGATATCTTCTTCCTCACAGAATTTCCACTTGCCGTAATCTTCCTTCTTAAAAATATCTTTGGATGCCTTATATCCGAATTCCATGTAATCGACACCGGCTTTTATGTTGGCGCGATACAATGCTTTGACGAATTCGTCTGAGAATCCGAAGTTGTTAACCAGACCGCCGTCACGAAGCGTACAGTCCACTACCTTAATGTCAGGTCTAAAAGAAATTAAATTACCTTTGTTCTGCATTTTTTCGCCCTTCTTTCTTATTTTGTTCCTAAAATGAATGTGCCGGTCTGCTATATCTTGCTTTCGGCACTTTAAAGCGTAACACTTCAACGCGTTAAACTGCTATAAAGAATACTCCATT
>JAZNLG010000164.1:0-8859 GCA_045578965.1 Lachnospiraceae bacterium
ATTCGCACATTTGTTAAATCTGCTTTTAATTTTATATCAAATTCGTATCGGTCGCCAACTCTGGCAATCTGATGAATACGATAAGACTCTGCCTCGGAAAACCCTTTCCCGGTATCTTCATATATTTGAATGCCGGCATTATTCGCACCGATTTCATCCAGCAAATAATCAAGGGTATATACCGGATTTCCTATGATATGGCGAATTTCCGACGCCGCAAGATAATCCCCTTGCACATATCGTTGAAATTCCGGTTCTGCTTTGACAACCTTGTCCCAGTACTCTCCCCCAAACAAATCCTCATCCTTATAAAAATCCAAAAGCCATTCTTTTGCATTCTCTCTCTTTTTACGGTCTGCAAAATAGCAGTACAACGCTCGGCGGAATAAAATCTCAGCGGGAATCTTTTGCTCGAAACTCCACTCATAATCAATGACGGTCCAATCATCACCATTCACCATAATATTCTGGAAAATCAAATCATAATCCGACACTTCACTTTGGGCACCTTGTATCACAGCCTTACGATAACGGTCCGTCAAAGCAAGAAACTCTTCTTTCTTTCCTTTTTCAAGGCACTCATCCAGAATTTCTTCCAAAGTAATGCCGTTTAAATATTCAAATGCAAGACCGCCTTCTGCTTTTACACACTGATTAAATGTAAGACCTGTTCCCGCGTAAGCCTCCTCCAACTTAACACGCAAGGTAAGCATCTTTATAATATGTTCCTTGGATAATGCACCCAATCCGTACTTTTTCACCGCATAACCGGTATCTTCTTTGACAATATCCGTACGGATGGCAAATTGAGGAGCACGATCATTGGAATACTTCACGTACTCGGTTTCCAATTCCGGTCCGATTATCACCATATATGAATTGGAATACTGCGAAAACATACCCTCTCGGATAATCATATCGAAGGCTTTCTGCTCATCAAAAAGAAGCACTCTGTCCCTGTCAAAATTACGGATGTTCTGATATAATTCTCCCGTTTTAGGCAATTTTTGATCCGAAAAAATTGTCGTAGGAAATTTATAATCCGGGTACGGATAATAAAATGAATACTCCTCCACACCGCAATTTTTCATAATTTTCTCAAGACCTGTTCTCGAAAATGTCCTTGCGCTTCCTTTGCCTGTAGGATAATCTTCGATTCCGTCAAAATATCTGCCGGTATGGTCTTCTTTACACCCTGCAAAATACTTCAATCCTAACTTATTCTCAATGGCAATTACCATACGGCCGCCGGGCTTTAAATGCTTTTTTAGGATATTCATAAAATCCTCATAGGGTGTTTCTGACCCCATATAGCCTTGTCCGTACTCAAATACGCCGATTAACATGACATAGTCATAATCGCATGCCAAATCCTGCTCGACATCCTTAAAATTGCCTACATGAATATAGATATTATCCATATCCTGATGTCTGTACGCATTAATCTGACTGCGTTTTCTGGAGAGATCAATACAGGTCACGCTACCCGCTTTACGCGCCAATGCACCAGTAATGGCTCCGCATCCGGAACCAACCTCCAGCACCTTATCCTGCTTACCGATTGGTAACCACTCCACAATATTTTCACGCATAGAAGAAAGATGATAAAAAATCGGCCAACTGCCACGTTCCTCGATTACCTTACGATAATCATCCGGCTCCGTGTTTTTTACAATGTCCAGAATTTCATCCTCTATCACACCGTCACAATATAAATCCACTCCGGGATAATATTTTTTATCAAGAATAATCTTACCGATCTGTTCCTGCATCTTTCCTCCTACTTCGGGCAATTTACTTTGCCTGAGGCATTTTAATTATGTTATCTCGTTCTTTTGTTTCGGCATTTTTTACATCTACCTTAGAATTCATATCATAGAATCCCACGGTATCTTTATCCGAAATAACCGTAATGTTTATTGCATCATACAATCTGTGATATACGGTAAAATCACTGCCTTCATAACCGGTCAGTCCCAAGGACAACAGATATTCACCACCTTGTAAATCCATCTTCTGCGCAAAGGTAATTTCCTTGGTCACACCCTGATCTACTGCATCCATAAATGCCTTTTCAA
Source organism: Lachnospiraceae bacterium (assembly GCA_045578965.1). GTDB lineage: Bacteria > Bacillota > Clostridia > Lachnospirales > Lachnospiraceae > UBA3766. The sequence goes on from JAZNLG010000164.1 coordinate 2,079, forward strand.
ACATGGTATTGGTACCCGTAATCTCGGTACCCTTGGCATTTTTAATCGTAAAAGCAAAAATCGGTGCCTGTACCCTTTCATAAAACGTCGCCTTCATATGAATGATAAAAGTCGAACCTTTTATGATGGCATTGGTACGTCTTTCCTTTTCATCCGTTATAAAACATTCAGTAATCTCTGCCTTTTTGGAACCATATTCCAACAATTCAGGATTGTCACTGATATTCTGTAATACGCTACTGTCTGAAGTTCTGTCGGCCTGCTTATCCTCTTCATACTGTCCAACCAAAACCTGCTTGTAGATGTCAATCATCTGCTTCGGATTACCTTCACCGAGTTTATCACCTTTGTTCAAAAGCACTACCCTGTCACAATACTTGGCAATACTGCTCAAATCATGACTCACAAACAAAATGGTTTTACCCATCTTCTTAAATTCATCAAACTTCCGATAACATTTCGCCTGGAAGAAAACATCACCAACCGCTAACGCCTCATCCACAATCAGAATTTCAGGCTCTATATTAATGGCTACTGCAAAAGCAAGACGCACAAACATACCGGAAGAATACGTCTTAACCGGCTGATACACAAAATCACCGATATCGGCAAAATCAAGAATATCCTGAAGTTTTGCATCAATTTCTTCCTGACTGAAACCAATCATGGTTCCGTTCAAATATATATTCTCAAGCCCCGTATATTCACGGTTAAAGCCGGCACCCAGTTCCAGCAATGCAGAAATTCGCCCGTTTACTTTTACATCGCCTCGTGTCGGATGCAATACACCGGTAATGATTTTGAGAATCGTGGATTTGCCCGAACCGTTGGTCCCGATAATGCCAATGGTTTCACCTTTGTATACATCAAAACTTACATCCTTTAATGCATGGTGTTCCGGCACCTTTTTCCACGGCATCAAACGCAAAGAGTCCACTACACGCTCCGAAGGCTTTTTATACATTTTATACACTTTACTGACATTCTCTACAGAAATTGCAACTGCTTTTTCCTCTGTTTTAATGTTTTCTTTTAATTCAGTATTTGTTGTTTCCATACGTACTCCACCAAAACCTTTCTACAATACATCCGCAAAATGAACCTTTAATCGTTTAAACACCAAAGTACCGATGCCAAAAATCACTACCGTGGTAATCCAAAAGAACATGGTTGAATAAAAATCCTCCCAAAACCACTGTTTCTCAAACAAAGCGCTTCTATATCCGTTTACAATATAATAAACAGGATTCAACTTAAAAAAGATTCGATACTTCTCCGGCAGATAACTTAAATCCCAAAGAATCGGCGTTGCCCACATTCCAACCTGCAACACAATCTGGATAATCTGTGTCAGATCTTTAAAAAACACTACAACCGCACATGTTGTATAACTGATTGCCAACACCAAAATAAACATGCAGAAACTAAAATATATCAACTGTATCAAATAAATACTCGGTGCAAATCCGTAACCAAAATACAGCACCAGCAACACGCCCGCAAATACAACATGGATAAAAGTTGCCGCAATTACCTTAATAATCGGCAGGATACTGATTTTAAAAACCACCTGTTTTACAAGATAATTGTACTCCATCAAAGCAGAAGTACCATTCCCAAGCGCTTCAGAAAAATAGAACCACGGAACCAGTCCGGCAGTCAACCAAACCACATAAGGGGCCTCTATACCATTGGCAACAAGTTGTGCCCGTGCGGGAAAAATCACCCCAAACACAAAATAATACATCACAACCGTAATAACAGGCGGCACGAACGCCCAAACACGTCCCATAGTAGAGCCCGCATATCTGGTTTTAAAATCGTTCTTTGCCAGTTTCCATATTAATTTGCGGTTCTGCCACAATTCCTGGGGCAAAACCACAATTTTATCGTATAATACCGTAAGTCCGATTACCGCAACCAGAATAATACCGCAAGCCAGGGCCTTTTTGACCATTTCTTCCTGCGGATCGGCCAATGGATTATGATGCAAAATAATAATTACAGCCATCGCAATGGCAACCACTATAATCAACGCGATTCCGGCGCTTTTGGGAAATCCTTTTTTTGCAGCAGTTACTTTTTCCGCCATTTTATATCTCCTCTTTTAGGACATCTTTATTTCTTTAAATCCGTAATAGAACCCCACTTCTGATCTTTCTCGGAAATGGTAAGTTCCATACCCTCGGGAATGGGCCATTTTACACCGATTGCCGGGTCACTCCAAAGAAGACCGCCCTCATCATTTGCATGATAAAAATCAGAACATTTATAGCAAAATTCCGCATAATCCGAAAGTACCACAAAGCCATGGGCAAATCCCTTGGGAATAAAGAACTGTTTCTTATTTTCTGCCGATAAAAGTTCTCCGTGCCACTGTCCGTACGTAGGCGAACCTTCTCTTAAGTCCACTGCCACATCGTATACTTCACCGTTAATTACACGCACCAACTTATCCTGCGGAAAGTTAATCTGGAAATGCAAACCTCTCAACACGCCCTTCTTAGATGCTGACTGGTTGTCCTGTACAAATGTTACATCAATGCCCGCAGCCTTGAAATCCTCGTACTGATAGGTCTCCATAAAATATCCTCTCTCATCACCGAATACGGTGGGAGTAATGATTTTTAATCCTTCTATTTCGCATGTTTCTACTTGAAATTTTCCCATTTTTTCATTCCTCTTTCTAAATACAATATTATTGAATCTTTTATCTCTATAAATCTTATCTTCTAATCTTTAATATTCTGCACCATCCGATGTTTTATCAATGAATGTATGACAGATTCAAATCCACCCTGCCTTCGATACCGTTAATCTGTCCCGAAGAAGTATACTGCCAGATATCATATCTGCCGGTATATAAGGGTTCTCTGCGATACTCTGCTACCCAAATGGTATATTTCGCTAAAATATCATCATCCACATTATTGTAATACCAGTTCCGGCTTGCATAGACTCCGGCTTCTCCGCCGGCCTGTTCTATGGTCTCGCAAAATGCCTGGCAAACCGCAGTTCTGGTTAATACATCCAAGGTATCCGCACGTCCGCCGGAACCTTCCGTATCAATAAAAATCGGATAATCCAATTCATAACCTTCCGTCAGTTTCAAAACCATACTGGCTTCTTCCACTGCTTCCGCCTGATTAATGGCCTGCGTAAAGAAATACACTCCGACTTTCAGACCGGCATCTTTTGCGCCCTGTATATTCTGCCTGAAATACGGATCTTCTACCAGAACACCGCTCTTAGAACCTCTGTATCCGCAGCGGATAATCACAAAACGAACTCCGGCTTCTTTTACTGCCGCCCAATCAATATCCTTATTCCACTTGGATACATCAATGCCCAGCACCGCATTCTGCTCACTGTCCCAGGCTCCGGTATGTTCACTTTCATCCGCATCCACCTGATGATTTGCAGTATCTTCGGCTTCTGCATCAATTTCGTCTTCGGTTTTAATCAGGTAAGAAATATCGTCCAATTTTACAAATTCAATTTTGTCCTTCACGGTTACTTTTACCTTCTCCGGCATCCGGTAGTCTCCAATTTCATTCAAAGACACGTAATAACTGCCCGGTTTAATTCCGCCGATGTAGATAAAACCATCCGCATCCAAATCCTTATAATCTCCGATTCCTTCTACCGTGACAAAAAACTTCTCACCGGTAACAGCAGCACCCTGCTCGTCAATAATCATTACGCGCAAATCCCGCTCCACGGAACTGACCAGAAGTGATAATTCCATTGCATCATCTTCTCTTACCTCACCTGCAAACGGTTGGAAAGAATCCAAAAAAGCAGGATCCTTCAAAAAGGCTTTCTCGTCCCGTTCCTCTTCCGAAACCTGTTCGCTTCCGGTTTCCAAAACAGGCTTTTGTCCGTCTGTTTTGGGGTTTTGCAATTTATTTAACAGCAGTACCGTAGACACAATCAGAAGAATTGCCACAACTACGGAAGCAATCGCTGCGTTCCTTATTTTTTTATCCATTGCAGCACCTCTGTACCTCTTGTTTTATAAGCCGTTAGCAACCTCTACCAGATACTGTCCGTACGCTGTTTTCATCAAAGGTTCTGCCAACGCCAGCAACTGCTCTTTATTGATAAATCCTCTCTTGTATGCAATTTCCTCGATACAGGAAATATACAATCCCTGACGTTTCTGGAACGCAGCTACGAAATCCGCCGCATCCAGTAAGGCATCATGATTACCGGTATCCAGCCACGCAAAACCGCGGCCCAATGTTTTGACACTTAACTCGCCGCGTCTTAAATACTCGTTGTTGATACTTGTAATTTCAATTTCACCACGAGCGGAGGGTTTTACATTCTTCGCAATTTCCACTACGTCGTTGTCATAAAAATACAAGCCCGGTACTGCATAATTGCTCTTGGGATGTTCCGGCTTCTCTTCGATGGATAACGCCTTGCCGTTTTCATCAAATTCAACCACGCCATATTCTCTGGGGTCACGTACATAATAACCGAAAATGGTTGCACCTTTTTCCTGCGCTGCCACTTCACGCAACAACTTGGAAAAACTCTGACCATAAAAGATATTGTCGCCCAAGATTAACGCCACACTGTCATCACCGATAAAATCCGCACCGATAATAAAAGCATCTGCCAATCCTCTGGGATATTCCTGCACTGCATACTCCATACGAAGTCCCAACTGGGAGCCGTCACCCAACAAATCTTTGAACACCGGCAAATCTCTGGGTGTGGAAATAATTAAAATATCCTGAATGCCTGCCAACATTAAAATAGACAAAGGATAATAAATCATAGGCTTGTCATACACAGGCATAATCTGTTTTGAAATTGCTTTGGTAAGAGGGTAGAGTCTGGTTCCTGACCCTCCCGCAAGGATAATTCCTTTCATTTTTCTTCTCCTTTTATACGCACTGAATGGGAACGGCATCCACCGTCCCCATTGATTGTTTTATTGATACATTTCCTCATAATATTTCTGGTAATCGCCACTGGTCACTCTCTTCATCCAGTCCTCATTCTCGAAATACCACTGAATTGTTAATTTAATACCGTCTTTAAACATGGTTTCAGGTTCCCATCCCAAATCCGCACGAATCTTGTCCGGTGCAATGGCGTAACGTCTGTCATGTCCCTTGCGGTCTTCCACATAAGTAATCAATTCCTTGCTCACGTGTGCCTTACGGGGGTCATCATCCGGCAACATTTCCTGTAACGTTTCCAGAATAATTTCAATAATCTGGATATTCTGCTTCTCGTTGTGTCCGCCCACGTTATAGGTTTCAAAGAGTTTACCCTTTTCCTGCACCATATCAATTGCCTTAGCATGGTCTCTAACATATAACCAGTCACGAACATTTTTACCGTCACCGTATACCGGTAATTTTTTACCCTGTAATGCATTGTTGATAATCAACGGAATCAATTTCTCCGGGAACTGGAAAGGTCCGTAATTATTGGAGCAGTTTGTAATATTTGCAGGGAACTTATAAGTATCCATGTAAGACTTTACCAACATATCCGAACCGGCTTTACTTGCCGAATAGGGTGAATGAGGATCATAAGGTGAAGTCTCATAAAAGAATGCATTCTCATCATCAGGAAGAGAACCGTATACTTCGTCAGTGGATACATGAAGGAATTTTTTACCTTCTTTAAATCCTCCGTCAGGCAATTCCCATGCAGCCTTGGCACAGTTTAACATTACCGCCGTACCGATTACATTGGTCTTTACAAACACTTCCGGATTGCGGATACTTCTGTCTACATGACTTTCTGCCGCAAAGTGTACCACTCTGTCGATATCGTTCTCCGCAAAAATTTTGCCAATGGCTTCCTTATCCGTAATGTCCGCTTTGACAAAAGTATAGTTGGGGCGATTTTCCACAGATTTTAAATTCTCCAAATTACCGGCATAAGTTAACGCGTCCACGTTAATAATACGAATGTCATCACCATATTTTTCAAACATATAGTGAATGTAATTGGAACCGATAAATCCGGCACCACCTGTCACAAGATAAGTTTTCATCGTTTGTCTCCTTTATGTCATGTTCTTTTTATTTGCAAACATACCAAATCCAATTATAGCATAAAACAATACAGAAATCCACTTTTTTAGCCCAAATCCCCTGTTTCGCCTCGAAAAGATATGAATCTCTGTGCTTACGTTCCGCTTTACTCACCTTTACGGAACCGTAAGACTCAAATCCGCATGCTTATCTTTGTAAATATCATATCCGTCGGTTTCGGCAATTAACTCATAATCATAATCCGCCAAATCTCCCTCCAACAAATGATATTGATTAATCACAATAAAATGACAGCCCCGATCTCTGGCCATAGTCGCAAGCAACCATGTATTCGAAATATCCTTTGACATTTCTTCCTCCAGTGCATCCTCAATCATCCATCGTTCTACCAAAACATCATATCCGTAGGGCATTACCACATAGGGCGAATACTGGCGCACATATTGGATCAGTTCGTTTGGCATCACAGCCATCACTTCCCTGCCCGGCACTTCAATAATCTCGCATATATCAATTACAGCCTCCGGCACCTGATATACATTTTCGGCCTTGCTGAATTGCGGGCTCTTATACACCAGATGTCCGCCTACCGCAATGTAAGCAGCAAGCAACAAAAACAGTACAACCTGCAGCCATTTTTTCTTAAGCGATCCCAAAAACTTCACCGCCGCATAAGCAATCACCACGCCCATGGGCAAGGCCCAGAGCAATCGGTAATACGTTTCTCCTTCACCTAAAACATCTGCCACAAATTT
>JAZNLG010000165.1:0-2460 GCA_045578965.1 Lachnospiraceae bacterium
TTATGAGTATTCATTTGATGATAAGGTATACATAATGGAACGAATTGTGCCTGCTGATACTTTATATGAAAGTGCTCCCCGTAATGAACGGATTAAAATTGCAGGAGAAATATTTAAAGGACTGCACAAGACTGACTTGCCTGATCGTGCATTCCCTACATACTCCGAATGGTTTGAAGCCGGCAAGGAAGGTACAAAAAATCGTAAGGATTGTGAAGGACTGTATCAGTATCTTTACAGTGCAGAGCAAATGCTTGCAGAGATGAAGCAAACGTATTCTCGTAATCTTCTGCTGCACGGGGATCTGCACCACGAGAATATTCTTAAAAATGAAAATGGCAGTTATACGGTTATTGATCCGAAAGGTGTAATAGGTGATCCTGTATTTGATTTGTCAAGATTTATACTTGATGAGTTCAGAGATGATTTGACCTCAGAGCCAAGGGATGTAATATTAGATTTCGTACAAAAACTTGGCGACAGTGTGGGTATTCCTTGTGAGGTTTTATTGCGTTGTTTGTATATTGAAACGGTCATTTGGCTTTTCAGAGAGGAACTCGCAAACGGAGAAAGTCTTGAAGAGAGTCGGCAGTTGATTACTAATATGAAAGTTGCGTATGAGTTCGCTCACAACAGGAAATAAAAATATTGTTGCTATAACCTGCTGAGAGGTATATACTATGTATATACTAAATGCGCGGAGGTTTTTGTATGCAGGCACAAGTAAAAGAATGGGGCAATAGTCAGGGAATCCGGCTGCCCAAAGAGGCATTAAGAGAAGCAGGAATCGCATTGAACGAAGTATTGGATGTTAAAGTGTCAAATGGGGTAATTACTTTAGTGAAAACATTTCGTCATAAAACCTTGGAAGAAAGAGCAGCAGAGTATGATGGGAAGTTATTGCTGGATGGTGAATATGACTGGGGCGAGCCTGTTGGAAGAGAGGTATGGTAATGGAGCAATTGCATCAGGGCGATATTCTAAAGATAGAGAATATCAGACACCCGGTATTGGTTGTAAGTAAGGACTTTTTTAATTCGAGCGGTGCTGTTATTGGTTGCCCGGTTGTGAAAGATTCTATGGCGGGACCTTTACATATATGGATGTCGGTGGAGGATAATGAGGGGTATATTCAATGTGAAAAACTTGCGTTGCTGGATTTATCGGTACGTGGATATAAAAGAATAGGAAGGTTACCGCTTGCTGAAATGATAAATATATCGGATGCGATTCAAAGTATTTTTGAGTATGTTTAGCGATATTGTGGTGAGCATAAGGATTTGTATGGGAAAGAAGAAAAGAATGCAACGTGTAGATGAATTTGGCGCTCCGGTATTAGGAAAATTTGAAGTTATATAACAGTTAGATAAACTTGAATTTTACAGAGAGGTAAATATGATGGAATGTATTTTTTGCCACAAAGAAAAATTGGTCACAGATATCGTCTATGAAGATGAAGTAGTAATGGCTTTTATGGATATGGAACCTATAAATGAAGGTCATATTCTTCTTGTTCCAAAGGAACATTATCTTGATGTAGATGAAATACCAGATGAAACACTTTCACATTTGATGATAGTATCTAAGAAAATTGTAGCTTCTTTGAAGGAAATATATAAACCTAGTGGATATAGTATTATGCAAAATGGTGGAGAATTTAATGATGTAGGTCATTATCATCTACACATTTTTCCAAGATATATAGGAGATGGTTTTGGATGGACTTATGGAGAAGATGCAAAGAATGTAAATACTGAGATTGCAAAAAGAATTAGAGATAGAATTAACTGAATTCCAATATGTCGAACAGTTAGGAAAATTTGAATTTGGTGGTGAAGATATGGATTATATAGAACTTGAATCTGAGCGATTGTTGTTTAGAAAATATAAGACGGAAGATTATCCTGTTTTTTACGATATGTTAAGTAATCTGGAAAACATGAAATATCGTTCAAGTGAACCAAAAAATGAAACGGATGTCCGTAAATATATTGAATGGGGCATCAAATGTGCTGAGCAGAAACCATGTGTAAATTATAGATATGCTGTTGTATTAAAACAAACCGGAGAAACTATTGGGTCTTGTGAATTAGCATTTACAGACAAAGACCCTGCGGAGTTAGCATGGGAATTACATCGTAATTATTGGAGACAAGGTTATGGTACAGAAATTGGTAATACACTCTTGAAATTAGCGTTTGATGTACTTGGACTTAGACGAATTATTGCTGATTGTAATACATTAAATAAGGGGTCTTATGGAATCATGGAAAAGATAGGGATGCGTAGAGAGGCGCATTATGTTAAATATTATCGTGGGAATAGTGCGCTCAATCATGAATGGTGCGATAAATATTTATATGCCATTTTGCAAGAGGACTATATGCAGATGAAAGAATAATGATTTATTGTGCACTTGAAAATTCTTTAGGCTACAATCAAACGCGGTGCAAACGAAAG
>JAZNLG010000166.1:0-22786 GCA_045578965.1 Lachnospiraceae bacterium
TTTATCGGCTTGGTTTATGTATTGGATGCTCTGCCGATTGAAGAAGAAATGCCGGCATATGCTCCTGTTTATCGATTTGAAGTGTATAAACCTGACAAATTCATTATAGACTATAATGACCGTTATATTTATGCCAGAGAGGATATTTATCAGCAGAGAAGTGACTGGCCTATTCTGGAGCAATTAAGTTTGGAATAGTGATTTCTATGGATTAAGTTAACTTTGTGCTGTTAAAAAGTGTGATTTCATTGTGTCCGGAACATATATTTTTGTGTACTTGATAAAATTTTTCTTGCCAGATAACTTTTTTTGGTGTATAGTCGATATCGGCTACCCTAAAGAAGGGGTAGAAGGAATGAGTGAATAGGGGAAAAGATATGGCAAAATATCTTGTGATTGTGGAATCACCGGCTAAGGTGAAGACCATCAAGAAGTTTCTTGGAGCAAATTATGAGGTACTGGCTAGTAACGGGCATGTAAGAGATTTGCCTAAAAGTCAGTTAGGGGTTGATGTTGAGAATGATTATGAACCCAAATACATTACCATCCGCGGCAAAGGGGATGTTCTTTCTGCACTTCGTAAAGAAGTTAAGAAGGCAGAGAAGATTTATCTTGCGACTGACCCTGACCGCGAGGGAGAAGCGATTTCATGGCACTTGTATGAGGCTTTGAAGTTGACTGATAAGAAGGTATATCGTATTACTTTTAATGAAATTACCAAGAATGCGGTAAAAGAATCCTTGAAAAATGCAAGGGAAATTGATATGAATCTGGTCGATGCACAGCAAACCAGACGAATTCTTGACCGTATGGTTGGTTATCGTATTTCGCCGGTACTTTGGGCAAAAGTAAAGCGCGGTTTGAGTGCGGGGCGCGTACAGTCAGTGGCTCTTCGTATTATTTGTGATCGTGAAGAAGAAATCGATGCTTTTATTCCGGAAGAATACTGGAGTTTAAACGCGTCATTTGGCTTACAGGGCGAAAAGAAACCCTTGGTGGCATCCTTTTACGGTAAAGATGATAAAAAACTGGAATTGGGCTCTAAAAGCGACGTAGAGGCTGTTTGTAATGCGTTAAAAGGTGTGGAATTCTACGTGGAAGACGTTAAAACGGGTGAGAGAAGCAAAAAAGCCCCCCTTCCTTTTACAACTTCTACTTTACAGCAGGAGGCAAGTAAGGTTTTGGGATTTGCAACCCAGAAGACCATGCGTATTGCCCAGCAGTTATACGAAGGTATTGATATTAAAGGCAATGGCACCGTGGGTGTGATTACCTATTTACGTACGGATTCTACTCGTGTGTCTGATGAGGCTAAGTCGGCTGCGGCAACGTACATTTCTACCGTATACGGAGAGAAGTATGTGCAACAGGATGAAAATAAGAAAAAAGACGAGAAGCGTATTCAGGATGCTCATGAAGCAATCCGTCCCACGGATGTTTCCATGACACCCGATAAGTTAAAGGATTCGTTGTCTCGCGATCAGCTAAGATTATACAAGTTAATCTGGCAACGTTTTGTAGCCAGCCAGATGGCGTCATCCGTATTTGAAACCATATCGGTGCGCATTAAGGGCGGAGACTATTCCTTCCGCGTCAGTGCGTCCAAGGTGGCGTTTGACGGTTACAGAAGCGTTTATGTGCAGGACGAAGACGAGAAGGCAGAGAATAACAGTCTGTTACATTCCATTGATAAGAATACCAAACTTTCTTTTGAAGGATTTGAGGAACAGCAGCATTTTACCCAGCCACCTGCTCATTTTACGGAAGCGGCACTGGTGCGTGCGTTGGAGGAACTGGGGATTGGTCGTCCCAGTACTTATGCACCGACCATAACCACAATTATCGCTCGCCGATATGTGATTAAAGAAAATAAAAATTTATATGCTTCTGAAATCGGTCAGGTAGTAAATAATATGATGAAAGAAGCTTTCCCCAGTATTGTGGATGTTAATTTTACCGCATATATGGAGGCTTTGTTGGATAAGGTGGAAGAAGGAAGTGTACAGTGGAAGACTGTGGTTTCTAACTTTTATCCGGATTTGGATGAGGCGGTTAAACAGGCAGAAAAAGAACTTGGTGAGGTAAAAATTGCCGATGAAGTTTCTGATGAAGTCTGTGAAGTTTGTGGTCGTAATATGGTTATTAAATACGGTCCTCACGGTAAATTCCTGGCATGTCCCGGCTTCCCTGAATGCCGTAATACCAAAACATTCCTTGAAAAGATCGGCGTTTCCTGCCCGAAGTGCGGCGGAGAAGTGGTGATTCGTAAGACTAAGAAGGGCCGTACCTATTACGGTTGCGAGAAAATGCCGGATTGTGATTTTATGGTATGGCAGCGCCCGACCAATGAAAAGTGTCCCGAATGCGGCGATGTGCTGTTGGTGCGCGGAAATAAACTTGTCTGTGCAAAGCAGGAATGCGGATTTGTGAAGACAAAAGAGAAATAGAGTGCAGATTGGTTAGGAATCCTTAGATTTTCAATTTGTAACCATGTCAGACAAAACGAGAAAATGTTGTAGAAAAGTTGCACAATTTATGCAATTGTGTTAAAATGGTTATGTAGCATTTGGTGGTTGCATAACCATTTTTTTATGTGGTTGAAATACATACAGAAGAGTTGGCAACCGATTGAAGTATGAGTGGAGAGAACATGAGCAGCGTTCAGTTATTAGACAAAACCAGAAAAATTGTGAAACTTTTATATTCCAATAATGCAGGTAAGGTGGTATTTACCGATATTTGCAAAGTGATGCGTGATGTAACGGATTCCAATGTTTTGGTGATTAGTCGCAAGGGTAAAATTTTGGGTATGGGTAATACTGCCAAAGTGCCTGCAATTAGTGAACTTCTTGGTGAGAAGAAGGGGGTTTTTATCGATGCTGATTTAAACGAACGTTTTTTGGGTGTTTTGTCCACCAAAGAGAATGTGAATTTAAGTACTCTGGGTTTTGAAGAGACAAATTGTGCATTGTATCGCGGCGTAATTACGCCTATTGTGATTGCGGGTGAGCGCTTAGGAACCCTGTTTTTATACCGTAATAACTGCGAATACGAAATCGATGACATTATTTTATGTGAATATGCGACCAGTGTGGTGGGACTTGAAATTCTTCGTTCCGTAAGTGAAGAGACAGCAGAAGAGTCCAGACGTGTAGCCGGTGCCAAGTCGGCAATCAGTACGTTGTCCGGTTCTGAAATGGAAGCCATTATTCATGTGTTTGATGAATTGGGCGGTATGGAAGGTGTATTGGTAGCCAGCAAAATTGCAGATCGTGTGGGAATTACACGTTCCGTTATTGTAAATGCACTTCGTAAACTGGAGAGCGCGGGGGTAATTGAATCACGTTCCTCCGGTATGAAGGGAACTTATATTAAGGTCATCAATGATATGGTATTTGAAGAAATCAGCCTTTTAAAACAGGGAAATGAGTAATTTTATAAAAGAATGGTAAAAGTTGGCAATACAAAATCCGGCAGACTTGTTAAGAGAGTTGGAGAAGTTGCCGATATATAGAGTGAAACATATTTTATAAAAAGACAGCAGGGAAGTTGTTTTATAAAAGCAAAGATAAAAGGATTTATTGTGTAATGCGATAAATCCTTTTTTGATTTTACAGATGTAAGAATTGAGGGGTTATTGTGTATGTTTGAAATCTGTAAACACACTTTGTTTACATAAATCGTACATTTAGTGTACTATTTGTAAAAAAACACAATATAAAGTGTTTTTTTATAAAAATCCCTTGTGTTTTTAGTGAAATAAACTATAATAAAATAAGGTGGGTGGAGTGTGCCCATAAGTAGGAGGAATAAGATGATAGGGACCAATACATTTGACTACATAAATGTGCTTGATAAGGCGGCAGATGCTTCTTGGAAAAGAAATGAAGCCATCAGTAATAATATTGCCAATGCGGCAACTCCCGGATACAAGAGACAGGAGGTGTCTTTTGAGAATGAACTGCGTCATGCAATTTTGGGCGCTTCGGGCGGAAGTATGGATGCCAAAATCAGCAATGTAAATTTAAAGACCTTGAATCCTACGGTTTATACCGATTCTGCGGAAGTGACTTACCGACTGGACGGAAACAATGTAGACATTGATACCGAGAATGTTGCTTTGGCACAGAACCAGATTAAATACAACGGTCTTATGAACAGTATTACACAGGAGTTTGTGAATTTACAGACTGTTATGAAGTCATAAAGATAAGGAGGTAGCGTAATATGGGTATGTTTGATGCTTTTGATATCAGTGCGTCGGGTTTGACAGCACAGAGATATCGAATGGATGTAATAGCAGAGAATGTGGCAAATGCCAATACAACAAGAACGGAAGACGGTACACCTTATCGTCGAAAAGTGGTTACGTTCCAGGCAAAAGGGCCCGGACATGAGTCATTTGCTTCCGTATTCGGAAACGCGACGAGTTCTTTTAGCAATGCGGTAGGCAAGGGTGTTCGTGTTACTACGGTGCAGGAGGACCACACATCGGATCTTAAGAAGGTATATGATCCTTCTCATCCGGATGCGGATGAGTCCGGTTATGTTCTGTATCCCAATGTAAATACCATTACCGAAATGACCAACTTAATTGATGCCACCAGAGGATATGAGGCTAATGCAACGGCATTTTCAGCCAGCAAATCCATGGCACTTAAGGGACTGGAAATCGGTAAGGGCTAAAGAAACAGTTTTATAATTGAGGAGAGTAAAAAATGGACCTTTCGGCTGTATATCGAATTAATACGGAAGCGTTGGACAGATACAATGCGAATAAAACCAAGGTTGCGGAAGGCAGTGACATGTTTTCGGTTATGTTAAACTCTGCCATTGATAATTTGCAGACAACCAATGCGTATTTGTCTGATGCAGAGAATGAAGAAATTAAGTTTGCCTTGGGAGAAACCGAGAGTACGCATGATTTGATGATTTCAATGCAAAAAGCATCCACTGCACTGCAGTATACCGTAGCAGTGCGTGATAAGTTTCTTCAGGCTTATCGTGAGATTATGCAGATGCAGATTTGATTTTTAATCCGATGCTTGTATGAATTGTTTTTACATAATAGCGTAGTTTGAATGAATTGAGAAAGAATGAAAAGAATGCACCTTTGGTGTGAGGAGAAGAGAAAATGGTTGAAAAACTTTTAGATAAACTAAAAGAATTCCCACCGAAGTTTATGGAGTGGTGGAATAAATTTTCGGCAAAGCAGAAGACTGCAATGGTTGCGGCTCTGCTTGGTTTTATTGTTGCCTTCGCAATTTTAATTACCGTAGTTTCGAGACCACAGTATGTTCCTTTGGTTACCTGTGAAACGGCAACCCAGTCGGCAACGGTAAAAAATCTCTTAGACGAAGGTGAGTATGATTATAAGGTTACTGACAGTCAGGGATTGGTGTATGAAATCAACAGAGACCAATTGTCGGATGCGAATATTTTAATTAACTCCAATAATATCCTTACGGAAACGTTTAAGTTGACAGATGTGGTTTCGGGAAGTCTGACCACTACGGAAGCGGATAAAGAGAAGTTATACACTGCTTATTTGCAGGGTGAATTGGTTACTATGCTGGAAGATGTGGAGTTTATTGAAGAGGCAACCGTAACCTTACATATTCCGACGGATGACGGAACTTTGATTGCAAATCAGGAAGAGAGTTTTGCGCAGATTTTATTGAAATTGAATGCGGCTTGCAGTTCGGATCAGGCTAATGCTATTGCCAATGCGGTTAAAACAGCCATCGGTAATGAGACAACTGAAAATATTGTGATTTGGGATACGCAGGGGAATCTGTTGTTCAGTGGCGGAGATTCGTTATCTTCTGTCGGAAATGCATCCAGCCAACTTGGATTAAAACAGCAGGTGGAAGCAATCATTCGTAATGAAGTCAGAAAAGTGCTTCTTGGAACCAATGAGTTTGATTTGATTGAGGTTGCAAGCAGTTTGACGGTAAACTTTGCGGAAACAGAAAGAACAGAGGTTAACTATACGCCTGCAGACGGACAGATGCAGGGGGTGTTGTCACATGAATCTTCTTATGAGGCACAGACTGAAGGCGGTACCGCCATGGTGCCCGGAACAGACAGTAACGGAGATGACACTTACGTATGGAGCGAAGGCGAAGGCGGAAGCAGTACTGTGTCGCAATTTGAAAAGGATTATTTGCCGAATACAGAGACGACGGTAGAGAAGATTCCTGCCGGAAGTATTGTCTACGATAAGTCTTCTGTTGCGGTTACGGCTATTTCGTACAATGTTATTCGTGAGGAAGATGCTAAGGATTTAGGTCTTCTTGACGGTATTACATGGGATGAATATAAGTTGGCGAATGCTGACAGAAAGAAGTTGGAAGTGGATCCGGAATTGTATTCCGTAGTTTCGGATGCCAGCGGTATTGCAGTGGAAGATATTACAATTGTTGCATACGAAGAGCCGTTCTTTGTTGACAGAGAATCCGCTTTCAATTTTGAATTTACGGATGTATTACAGGTTGTTCTGATTGTTATTATTTTACTTCTTTTGGCTTATGTGGTAATTCGCAGTTTCAAGCGCGACAAGGTGGAAGAAGAACAACCCGAAGAACTTTCTGTGGAGAATCTGTTACAATCCATGCCTTCGGAACCGCTGGAGGACATTGAACTGGAATCTAAGTCGGAAACCAGAAAGATGATTGAGAAATTTGTGGATGAGAATCCGGAAGCCGTTGCGAATTTGTTGCGTAACTGGTTGAATGAAGATTGGGGGTAGGCCGTAATGAGAGGTGATGACAGAATTTCAGGACTTCAAAAAGCGGCAATCCTTTTGATTTCGTTAGGGCCGGAGAAGTCAGCACTGATTTTTAAACATTTAAAAGAAGAAGAAATTGAGGAGTTAACACTTGAAATTGCCAATACAAGAAGTGTAACGCCTCAAATTAAAGAGACTATTATCAATGAGTTTTATGAGGTTTGTCTTGCACAGCAGTATATCGCCGAAGGTGGTATCGGATATGCCAAAGAACTTCTGGAGAAGGCGCTGGGTGCCGAGAAAGCGGTGGAAGTACTCAACCGTTTGACTGCATCTATCCAGGTAAAACCTTTCGAATTTGTGCGCAAAACAGATGCAAGCCAGTTGTTGAGTTTTATCCAGGATGAACATCCTCAGACCATTGCATTGATTTTATCCTATTTAGGACCGTCACAGTCGGCAATGATTGTTTCGGCATTGTCACCGGAACAGCAGGTAGAAGTGGCAAAGCGTATTGCAACTATGGACAGAACCAGTCCGGATGTTATCAAGGAAGTGAAGAAGATTTTGGAATCAAAACTTGCAAACCTTGTAAATCAGGATTACACCATTATCGGTGGTGAAGACCATGTAGTGGAAATTTTGAATACAGTAGACCGTGGTACAGAGAAGCATATCATGGAAACGTTGGAAATCGAAGATCCCGAACTTGCAGACGAAATCCGCAAGAAAATGTTTGTATTCGAAGATATTCTGCTTTTGGACGATCGTGCAATTCAGCGTGTGCTGCGTGATGTTGATAATAACGATCTGGCAATTGCGCTCAAAGGTGCAAATGAAGAGGTGCAGAATACGGTATTTCGAAATATGTCACAGCGTCTTGCAGTTATGATTAAGGAAGATATGGAATTTATGGGACCTGTGCGTATGAAAGACGTAGAAGAAGCACAGCAGAAGATTGTAAATACCATCCGTAAGTTAGAAGATGCCGGCGAAATTGTAATTTCCAGAGGTGGAGGTGACGAAATCATTGTCTAGTAATTTCTTTAAATCAACTGCGGTTGTGCAGGAGAGAGAAGTACGTATTATCAATAGCAATGATCTTGTTGCCAAGAAACTGGAAAACATTGCGCGGTTTGCACAAACGGATGATAGCGGCGAACTGGAAGATATGTTTTCGGAAGGAATTGAGGCGACGGAAGTTGCCATGCTTTTGACGGAAGAAGATGCACCTATGCCGTCGATGAATGAGGAAACTATGCCTGCGGACAAAGGCAGTAAAGCTGATATGCAGATTACCAGTAAAGTTGCCAGCGATATCATCCAGAAAGCCAATGAAGAAGCGGAGCAAATTCTTAACAATGCCAAAAAAGAGGCCCTTGAAATCAAGAACGAGGCTTCCAGAGCCGGAAAAGAACAAGGCTATGCGGAAGGATTGAAAAAGGGTGCCGAGGAACTTGTTTATAAACAACAGGAACTGGAGCAGATGAAAAAGGATTTGGAATCTGATTATCGTGCTGTTGTGGAAGAGTTGGAGCCAAAACTTGTGGACGTTATTACAGAGGTTTATGAGCATGTCTTTGGCATTGTATTGGAAGAGCACAGAGAAATTGTGCTGCATTTGATTAATTCGACTTTGTTCCAGATGGATGGCGTAAGAAAGTTTCTTTTACATGTTTCCAAGGATGATTATCCTTATGTTTCCATGCAGAAAAAGGAATTGGTGGCAGGTACCGGTGTTGCTTCGGAGAATGTTGAAATTATTGAAGATTTCAGTATGAAGAAGGGGCAGTGCATCATTGAGACAGACGGAGCGATATTCGATTGCGGTTTTAAAACGCAGATGGAAGAACTTCGAAAACAATTAAAATTATTAAGTTATGAACAACAATAAAAATGAAGTATAGGAATTTTTAATGAATACCATTAATCCGGATAAATATAAGCAGTTAAAACTGAAGAAATATTTTAAAAAACTTGGCAGGGTGGTAAACGTGGTAGGTTTGACAATTGAGTCAGCGGGACCGGATGCTACTCTTGGTGATATCTGCTGTATTTATACAGAGGAGGATAAAAGTAACTCCATTATGGCGGAAGTGGTAGGGTTTAAAGATAACAAGACATTGCTGATGCCGTTTGAAGTTACAAGCGGCATCGGTTTGGGTTGTCTTGTGGAAAATCAGGGCACATCCTTAAAAGTACAGGTTGGTCCTTTTTTATTAGGACAGGTATTGGACGGACTGGGGCGGCCTTTGGATGGTAAAACTTTTAGCGGAGGAGCGTCTTACAGTGTGGAAGCACCGCCTCCTGACCCTATGGCAAGAGAAATTATTGCAGATGTATTGCCTTTGGGGGTAAAAGCAGTAGATGGCCTGATTACCATTGGTAAGGGCCAACGTATCGGTATTTTTGCGGGCTCCGGTGTTGGTAAGTCTACTTTGATGGGTATGTTTGCAAGAAATACTAAGGCAGATATTAATGTTATTGCTTTAATCGGTGAGCGTGGTCGAGAAGTAAGAGAATTTATTCAAAACGATTTGGGCGAAGAAGGAATGAGGCGTTCTGTGGTAGTGGTTGCTACGTCGGACAAACCGGCGTTGGAGCGAAACAAGGCTGCTAAAACGGCAACTGCCATAGCGGAGTATTTCAGAGACAGGGGAAAAGATGTTCTTTTGATGATGGACTCATTGACTCGTTTTTCTATGGCGCAGCGAGAAATTGGTCTTGCCAGCGGAGAACCTCCCGTAACACGAGGATACCCGCCCAGTGTATATGCTGAAATGCCGAAACTTTTGGAACGTGCCGGTACGAATGAGAAAGGTTCCATCACCGGTTTGTATACGGTATTGGTGGACGGCGATGATTTTAATGAACCGATTACAGATACCGCACGAAGTATTTTGGATGGACATATTATGCTGAATCGTAAGTTGGCACACAAAAATCATTATCCAGCCATTGATATACTACAATCGATCTCGCGTTGTATGTCTATGATAACAGATAAGGAACAGAAACGGTTGGCATCCAGAATAAAAGGAATTATGGCAACTTATAATGATGCGGAGGATTTGATTAATATCGGTGCGTATAAGAAGGGCAGCAATCCGGCTATTGATGAATCAATTGCGTATATTGGCAAAGTAAATCAGTTTCTTTGCCAGATGACGGATGAGAAATATACTTACGAGGAAACGATTGATTTGATGCATCAACTTTTTGAATAACTAAGATATAAAAGAGGTGTTATATGTCGGTTTTTCGATTTCGTATGCAAAGTATTTTGGATATGAAGGCTAAACTGGAAGAGCAGGCAAAAGTGGAATTTGCCCAGGCGCAGCATAAACTGGCGGAAGAACAGGAATTGCTGGCACAAGTCCAAAAACGTAAAGAAGACTATATTGCATATGGTATTGAGTTGCGTAATCAGGTAATTGATGTACAGGAAATTCTGGATAACAAGAAAGCAATCGAATATACCAAGGAGTTGGAAAAACAGCAGCAACTTGCAGTAAATGTAGCACAGAAGGCCGTAGATGCGGCCGGACGCAAAATGATGGAGGCAAGAACGCAGACAAAAACCTATGAGAAATTAAGAGAGCATGCATTTGATGAATTTTTGCAGGAAGAAAGTCGGGCGGAGAATAAAGAAATTGATGAGTTGAACAGTTATCGTTCGGCAAGAAGCAGCAATTAAAAGGAGTATTTTATGGCAGTTCGTGATGATGACAGACAGGAAAAAATAGAACGTGACCGTATCAAAGCAGAACGTAAAAAATTAGAGGCAGAAAAGAAAAAACAGAAGAAAGAAGCCAAACGTCGTGCCAAAGAACTGGCAGCACAAGAGGCAGAACTGGATTCCGAATCTTCCGGTAGCGGAGTTGCGGTATTTTTTGTGACGCTTTTGTTGGTGGTAATTTGGCTTGGCATTACCGTTCTTTTGATTAAACTGGACGTCGCGGGAATCGGTACGAATGTAGCGGCTCCTTTGATTAAGGATATTCCGGTTTTAAATAAAATACTTCCGGCGGATGTGGTTACTGAAACAGATAATGTAGAGTCGTATTACGGATACAGCAGTTTAAAGACTGCAGTGGATCAGATTAAGGTATATGAATCCCAGATTGACAGTCAGATTGCTACGATTGAAGCCTATGAAGAGCAGATTGCGGCTCTTACTGCAGAGGTAAAGCGATTGGAAACCTTTGAGGACAGTCAGGTAGAATTTCAGCGTATTAAAACGGAATTTTATGAAGAGGTTGTATACAGTGAAAACGGTCCGGGAGTAGAGGCTTTTATTGATTATTATACGAGTATGGATCCGGAAACGGCAGAACTGATTTATCAGCAGGTTGTAACCAAGGAAACTTATGATGCGGAGATTGAAGAGTATGCGCAAGCCTATTCCGAAATGAAACCGAAGGAAGCGGCGGGTATTTTTGAAGCGATGACGGATGATTTGGATTTGGCGGCTAAAATTCTTGGAGCAATGCAACCGGACGACCGTGGTAAAATTCTGGGGGTGATGGACCCGGAAGTAGCAGCGAGAATTACAAAAATTATGGAGCCTGAGAGTTAAGAAAATTTATTTTTGGGCCGATATAATATATGATTGCATATGAGGCATTTTGAAGTGCCCGTAAATATGTAAAGAACCTTGAAAAATTCATAAGGAAGGAGGAGTTTGGATGACCAGCGCAACAGTAACACAGTTGGGTGACATGATTGCAGGCATTAGCAATAATCTTGGCAGTATGGACACCCAGAACGGCGAGTTTGCAGGGATTTTTCAAACAGCGGCGGAGAAGTCGGAAGCACCTGTAAAACAGGGGAATGCGATTGCTAAGACTTCAGCAACTGAGAAGACAATGAGTGTATCCAAGAAAGCGGATGAACTTAAGAAATCTCATACGGAAGTTGAAGAAACGGATGACAAGGCACTTGACGCTGTAGAGAAAGAACTGGAAAACGCAACAGAAGAACTGAAGGAAGAAATTGCCGAAAAACTTGACATTACAGTGGAAGAGTTGGAAGCGGCGATGGAAACTTTGGGACTTACCGATGCATCTCTTTTTACACAGGAAGGTATGACTGCTTTGGTGATGGAGATTGAACAGATTTCTACACCGGTAGAACTTCTTACAAATGCAGATGCATATCAGACATTGCAGGAATTGAACATGTTTGCAAATGAACTTCTTACAAATGTACAGGAGGAATTTCAGTTGACGGACGAACAGATGCAGATGGCAATGGAACGTTTTGTGGAAACTGAAAAAAATGCACAGACAATTGTTGGTGAAGAACAGATTTTGCAGGTTGGTTCCGATGAAGCAGATATTGCGGAAACAGAACAGGGAACAACCACTGATAAAGCAAATCAAAACGTTGAGACGGATGAACAGATGATTTCCGGAGAACGTGCAAATGCAAAAGAAATTGAATCCGTCAAAACGGATCACGATGCAGGACACAAAGAAAGCGGACATCAGTCAGAATCAAACGGACAGACAATTGCAGAAAATGTATTCCAGCAAAGCAACACGCAGACCGTAAATCAGATGGCGGCAGATTTTAACCAAACAATGAATGCAGGTAATGTAAACGCTCAAGAAATTTATGATCAAATCGGGGAATTTGTTAAAACCAATATTCGTCCCGGTATCTCTGAAGTAGAGATGCAATTGAATCCTGAGAATCTTGGTACGGTTCATATTCACTTAAGTTCAAAACAGGGTAATGTTACCGCACAACTTACGGTACAGAATGAATTGGTAAGAGCAGCCTTGGAAGTTCAACTGATTCAGTTGAAAGAGAATTTTGCAGAACAGGGCATTAAGGTGGACGCAGTGGAAGTCACTGTTGAAACACACGCTTTTAACCAGAATATGCAACAAAACAATGAAGCGAACGGACAGACACAGGCGGAAATCAAGAGAAGCGCAACCCGTAGTATTAATTTAAACGGTGATTGGGCGGAAGAAGAGTTGTCAGAAGAAGAACAACTTGTGGCAGAAATGATGGAAGCAGACGGAAACACAGTAGATTATAAGGCATAGGAGGATTAAGATAATGAGTACAATATCAGCGCCTTACGTGGATGGGGAATTGGTAACAAATACATCCCAGACAACGAAGAAAGAAACAAAAGCCACGGCATCCGGTAATTCAATGGATAAAGAGGCCTTTTTGCAGTTGTTGGTTGCTCAGATGAAATATCAGGATCCTCTCGAACCCACTTCAAATACTGAGTACATTTCCCAGTATGCAACCTTCTCTGAATTAGAGCAGATGCAGAATATGAGTGCTAATATGACACTTTCAAGGGCGTCTGAAATGGTTGGCAAGGAAGTTATCGTTGAGAGTACTTCCGATTCCGGAAAAACAACTACGGTACAGGGTCAGGTGGAATCCGTAAGTTATCAGGCAAATAAAGCTTATGTCAGTATCGACGGTACATTGTATTCCGTGGATGATGTGGTACAGATTGTGGATGATGAATACCAGGCGGGTATGGAAGCAATTGAAACCATTAACAAAGAACTTGAAAAATTGCCGAAACTTGAGCAGATATCTTTGAATGATGCAACATCTATTCTTAATATTTACAATACATATGCTAAAATGACGGATTATCAGGTAGAATTACTTGGTGAAGAGACAGAAAAAGTCATCAGTGAGTATGTAAACAAGTTAAATGAGCTTCTTGCAGCGGAAGAAGAGGCTGCTAAAAAAGAAGAAGCAAAGAATGAAGGTGTTTCCGGCGGAAGTAATGAAGGAACCGGAGATGCAACAGAAGAAGGTACAGAAGGAAGCGTAACCGAGTAATTCCAAGGAGGGATGAGGATGAAGATTGAAAACAGTCAATTCCTTTCAAACCTACAGGTAAGCGGGCAACTTCCCGTAAACAAAACAATTCCGAGACAACAAATCGGAACAGGATTATCATTCCAAGAGGTTTTGAGCCGGACAACGGAGCAGAATCAGGTCACGGAACTGAAATTTTCCAAACATGCAGCAGGACGTTTAATAGACAGAAATATTGAATTGTCCGAGGCACAGATGGAACGATTACAGGAAGGTGCCAGAAATGCAGGTCAGAAAGGCATCAAAGATTCTCTGGTAATCGTGGATGAATTGGCTTTTATCGTGAACGTACCGAACCAAACGGTGGTCACGGCATTAGACCGGACGGAAGCCAGAGGAAACATTTTTACAAATATTGACGGAGCAGTAATTGCATAGCCGGACCTTACAAGGAGGCTAACGTTTCTGACTGACAGAGGAAACGAAAACGTCAAAATATAAATTGGGAGGTCAACTATTATGATGAGAGCATTATATTCTGGTGTAGCAGGTTTAAAAACACACCAGGTTAAGATGGACGTTATTGGTAATAACATTGCTAACGTAAACACAACAGCATACAAATCTCAGTCGATTTCATTTACTGAATTAATGTATCAGACAACACAGGCAGCTTCCGGACCGAATGAAACAACCGGCAGAGCGGGTGTTAATGCAAGACAGATTGGTCTTGGTTCTACCAGTGGTGCGATTTCAACCGCAATCACAACAGCAGGTGCAAGCCAGACAACCGGTAATCCTTTTGATATTCGAATTACCGGCGACTCTTTCTTCATTGTGAGTGATGGTATGAATAACTTTTTTACAAGAGATGGTTCTTTCTATGTGGATGCGGCAGGTAACCTTGCTATGACATCTAACGGTTATAATGTTATGGGTTGGGGTGTTGATCCTGAAACTCAGACAATTAAACAGGATATTGTTGAACCTTTAAGAATTATGAGTGCTGATAATTTAACATATCCGCCCGAGGCTACAACCAAAGCATATGTTTCCGGTATTTTGGATAAAAATGATACCAATGCGGCTTCTGCAGACGGTAAAGTAATCAGCGTAAGTATTTATGATGGTCTCGGATATTCTTATACCGCAAAATTTGCAATTAAGAATTTGGAAGAAGAAGGTCAGTATACGGTAGAATTGACAGATATTCTTGACGGAACTACCAATGAATCTTTAAAAGACCGTTACAATGTAGGAAGTATCAAAGATATCGCTACATTTGGCCAGGAAAAGGTATTGGAAGAGACTACATTGGCATCATTGTTAGATGAAGTTACTTTCAATCAGGCAGAAAATAAATATTACAAAAAATCCGGTTTCTCTGAAACATTCTCAGATTATGATACAAACAGAGTAAGCGGTATTACATATACTGTTGCTGATCCTACAGCGATTGCAAACCAGAATGGCGGTAAATTGAATCCGGGAAGTAAGGTAACAATGGACGGAACCGGTACTCTTACTAAGGATGATTTGGAAGAAGCATTTGATTTTATCTATGTAACTGATGCAACCAAAGGAAACTATTATTACTACAAGGATGCAAACGGTAAGGAATATCAGTTAACTTCCGATACGGATGCCGATTGGGCAACTGCATTGAATAAGGGCAATTTAACAGGTTTTGATGCGACTTTAGATGCTGACGGTAATGTTACTTTTACTTTTAAGCAGGATTTTACCGTTGAAGGAAATACAACATATGACGGAAGTAATTTCACGAAAGAAATTACTATTGAAGAAGCGTATGGTGTAGATACTTCCAAAGCGAATACTACATATACTTTTATGGTTGCTCCTGACGGACAGGCGCAGGTTACTTCGACAACCATCCTTTCCGGTAATACATTGATTTATGATACCGCAACCGGTGAATTTAAATCTATTAACGGCGCAGATACTGCAGTGCTTGATTTTGCGGCAAATACCGTTGATTTACTTGGAAATGCCGTTGATTTAACACATTTTAGTGATGTGTCAATTGATTGGACTGCATCATCCATGTTTAATAATAATAAGACATCTACCATCGGTATGGTTTCCGGTGATAAGACCGGTCTTGGTTCCGGACGTAAACTTGGTGAATTATCAGGTGTATCTATTCAGAACAATGGTATGATTTATGCATCTTATGATAATGGTCAGACCAGACTTTTGGGACAGATTGCAGTTGCATCTTTCTCAAATGCTTCCGGTTTACAGAAGGAAGGAGATAACCTTTACAGCGCAACTTTAAACTCAGGTGAGTTTGACGGAATCGGTGTTGATGTTTCAGCAGGTGGCGGATACATGTCAACCGGTGTTTTGGAAATGAGTAACGTTGATCTTTCTTCTGAATTTACAGAAATGATTACAACGCAGAGAGGTTTCCAAGCAAACAGCCGTATTATTACAGTTTCCGATACGTTATTGGAAGAACTTGTAAATCTTAAGAGATAATTAAATTTTATATCCAGAGGACTATTTTTATAGTCCTCTGGTTGTTTATTACGATAATATATGATATACTAGATATAGTAGTTGATGAACCTATAAATGTGGATAATTTGTAGGCTTTTTCGTGTTTTTATAAGAAATTGCAATTGTTTTTATGGTAATATTTGGAACAGGGGGTATAAAATGATTGAATTGACGAGATTAAATGGTACCAAAATTCTTGTAAATGACCAATTAATCGAGGTTGTCGAAGAAACTCCCGATACTGTCATTTCTTTGGTTACAGGAAAGAAAATAATTGTAAAAGAAAGTAGACAAGACGTGAAAAATTTAGTAAAATCGTATAGAAAGGATATTTTTGCAAATTGATGCGAAATGAGTGGTGAGTAGCAGTGGATTTGGCTTCAATTATTGGACTCGTTGTCGCCTTTGCCATGATGATGTTGGGTATCTTGACAGGAGACGATGGAGTTGCCGGAATTAAATATTTTTGGGATTTTAAATCTGTCCTGATTACCTTTGGTGGAGCTTTCTTCAGTACGATGGCTGCTTATTCTATGAAGGATTACATAGCCGGTTTGAAAAGTTTTCTTTTGATTTTTAAATCGCCGACACAGAATATCCCGGAAATGATTACAAAAATTATCGATTTATCCAATGTTGCACGTAAAGAAGGTTTACTTTCTTTGGAAGAGGTGGCCAGTGAATTGGATGATGAGTTTTTAAAAAAAGGTATTTTACTTATAGTAGACGGTACGGATCCTGAACTTGTGAGAGCAATTTTGGAGACTGAATTAATTAGTACGGAAGAACGTCATAAGAAAAAGATTAATTTCTGGCAGGATTTGGGTTCTATGGGACCTGCTTGGGGTATGATTGGTACCCTGATAGGTCTTATTCTGATGTTACAGAATATGTCCGATGCATCTGCAATCGGTCCTGCGATGTCAGTTGCTTTAATTACAACATTATACGGTTCTGTGCTTGCAAACTGGATTTGTTCACCGGTCGCAAATAAGTTAAAATCGTACAATGCTGATGAAATAATGTTAAAAGAGATTATGATCGAGGGACTCCTTTCTATTCAGGCAGGTGAAAATCCTCGTGTTATAGAAGAGAAATTGAAATCGTTCCTTGCACCGATTGAGCGTATGAGTTCATCGGAAGAGGGAGGTGAATAAGGTGGCAAAACAGCGTAAAGCAGAAGATCCGGCACCCGGTTCTCCGGCGTGGATGGCGACGTTTAGTGATCTTATGAATCTTCTTTTGTGCTTCTTCGTTTTGCTATTTTCCATGTCAACGGTGGATGCACAGAAGTTTGAACTTGTAGCAGCGTCCTTTTCGGATACATTTAGTATATTTTCTAATGGCGGTCAGGCTGTAGGAGAAGGAATGCTGATTAGCAATGGCGTCAGTCAGTTGAATGAGTTGGACGATTATCTTCATAGTGTTGGTCGTCCCGTAGATAATGAAGAGACGATTACGGATGCTTTGGATGAATTGGAGGCGCAGAAACTTGCCGAGTCGGAAGCGCTTGCTGAAAAAGTGGAAGAGGCATTAAACGAAAGTGGTTTGGATGATGATATTGGAGTAACATTTAATTCCCAATATGTGCAGTTGACATTAAATGGTTCTTTGCTTTTTAATTCGGGAGAAGCACAGTTGAAGGAAGAATCAATTGCAGTTATGGCTCAGATTGCTAAAATTTTAGACCGATATGCGGAAGGAATCATTGAAGTCGAAGGACATACCGATAATGTTCCGATGAACGGTTTTAAATA
Source organism: Lachnospiraceae bacterium (assembly GCA_045578965.1). Lineage (GTDB taxonomy): Bacteria > Bacillota > Clostridia > Lachnospirales > Lachnospiraceae > UBA3766. Next base: position 17,818 of record JAZNLG010000166.1, read on the forward strand.
TTCCAACAATGAAGAGTTAAGCAGTGCGCGAGCAATTTCCGTGTTTCATTTTTTGATGGAGAACACAACAATTGATCCTGCAAGAGTGAAGTATTCCGGACGTGGTGAGTATATGCCTATTGCAGATAATTCCACACCGGAGGGGCGTGCATTAAACCGACGCGTTGAAATTAAGATTTATAATACATTGAGTTCTTACTAAGTAGGAACCGGAGGATTGTAATGAAGAAGAATTTTATATCTATTTTGATATTGGGATGTACACTGATTAATATTGTTTTAACAGCAATTACAATGTTCAGTGTGGTAAGTACAAATCAGAAGACCGCTGCAATCGTAACAGATGTGGCGCAGGTTTTGGATATTGAACTGGGTGGTACTGAAACGGAAGAAAAGGAAAATAATGTTCCCATTGAGAACATTGTTACATACTCCATTTCGGAAGAGATGATGGTAGAGTTAAAACCCGGTGCGGACGGAGCACGTCATTTTTGTTCGGTTACCGTATTCTTTTCTATGGATTCCAAGCATAAAGATTATAAGAAATACGGTGCAACCATTGGTGAGAACGAACTGATTCTTAAGAGCATCATTAGCGAGACGTTCCAACAGTATACGATGGATGAGGCAAGAGCAAATCAAGATCAGCTTAGCGCAGAGATTTTAAAGAAGGTACAGGCAAAATACGGCGATTCGGATTTTGTATTTGATGTATCATTTAGCGATATTATGTTCCAGTAAGTCCGGAAACGTCCTTTGTGGCGACAGAAACAAAGAAAGACAGGAGGTGGACTTGTGGCTGACGTACTCTCGCAAAGCGAAATAGATAATCTACTTAAAGCCTTAAACAGTGGTGAAATTGATGTTGACGAGATTAAAGATCAGTCGTCGGAACTGCAGGTAAAGAATTATGATTTTAAACGTCCTGCCAAGTTCTCGAAAGAACATCTTCGAACCCTGGAATTGATTTTTGAACATTACGGACGCTTGTTATCTACAAACCTTCCGGTTTATTTACGAAAAAATGTACAGGTAAATGTGGCGAGTTCTGAAACCGTAACCTTTTCGGAATTTTCCAATGCCTTGGCCAATCCGGTTATTTTGGCCGTTGTTAATTTCAGACCTTTACCCGGCGATATCATTATTGAAATGACGGAGAATTTAGGCTACGCCATTGTAGATCGTATGTTGGGAGGTAAGGGTTCTGCATTGGAGAAAACCAGAGATTTTTCTGAAATTGAGCTGTCAATTATCGATAAGATTATGGTTATCTGCATGCAGTTACTTCGTGAACCGTGGAAGAACGTAGTAGAAGTAAATCCGGTGCTTGAGCGTATTGAAACAAACCCGCAGTTCGCGCAGATTATAGCACCTAATGAAATGATTGCCATCGTAACATTGAATATTAAGATTGGTGAGGTGGAAGGTTTTATGAATATTTCCTTACCATTCATCACATTGGAAGATATTATTGATAACTTAAATACGAAATTCTGGTTCTCAACCATGACGAGAGATTCTGATGAAAAGTATGATGAGTATCTTCAAAGTATGTTAAAACGCGTAGATGTTCCGGTGAAGGCCCTTTTGGGGCGCAGTTCGGTTACGGTAAACGATTTTGCCGGATTGCAGGTGGGCGATATTATTCGTTTGGATACACACGTAGACAACGCATTGGAAGTCTATGTTGGAAATATCAAAAAATTTACGGCGGTTGCCGGTGAGAGCAATGAAAAATATGCTCTTAAGGTAACTTCTGTGATAAGAGAGGAGGAATAATCGGTGGACGGAATTTTGTCTCAAGATGAGATAAATGCATTGTTAAACGGAATGGATTTATCCGATAGTGGTTCTTCTGATTCGGGTACGAAGACTACAGAAGTAGATCAGAGTATTTTGACAGACATTGAAAAGGATGCCATTGGTGAAGTTGCCAACATTAGTATGGGTACTTCCGCAACCACACTCTATTCCTTAGTAAACAGAAAAGTAAATATTACAACTCCGGTTGTTAGTTTGGCAACTTGGGATACTTTGATTGATGATTATGAAAAACCATGTGTTTTTATTCAAATCAAATATACGGTTGGCTTGGATGGTTCCAATATTTTAATCTTAAAAGAACAGGATGTTAAAATTATTACCGACTTGATGATGGGCGGAGACGGAACCAATACGGAAGGTGAATTAGGAGAATTGCATTTAAGTGCGATTTCGGAAGCAATGAATCAGATGATGGGTTCATCCGCAACCTCCCTTTCATCCATGCTTGGCAAGATGATTGATATCAGCCCGCCGCAAGCCAGTCTGGTTAATTTAAATGAATTCAAGAATGCAGAAGATATTGCAAGTTTCCTTACGGATACTTTCGTAAAAATTGCATTCCGAATGCAGATTGGAGATTTGGTGGACAGTACAATTTTACAGTTGTATCCTATCGAATTTGCAAGATCATTATATGAAACTTTTATTAATCAGCAGATGGGCGGAATGGAAGCGGAACCGGTAAAAGAAGAAACACCGGCACCTGCGCCTGCACCGGAACCGATTCCGGCACCGGCACCTGAACCGCAACCTATGCCGATGCAACCTGATATGAACGCATATCAGCAGATGCCCCAGATGGGAATGCCGATGTATCAGCAACCGATGATGCCCCAAATGGGAATGCCGATGTATCAACAACCGATGATGCCCCAGATGGCACCGGTCAATGTACAACCGGCACAGTTCCAGACTTTTACGGCACCGACCTCTCAGCCGGTTTCGCAGGAAAATATGGGATTGATTATGGATGTTCCGCTGGAAGTAACCGTTGAACTTGGGCGAACTAAGAAATCAATAGCGGAAATCCTGGATTTTGCCCCGGGAACAATTATAGAATTGGATAAGATTGCCGGAGAACCGATTGACGTTTTGGTAAACGGTAAGTTCGTGGCAAAGGGTGAAGTTGTAGTAATTGAAGAAAACTTCGGTATTCGTGTTACTGAAATTATAAAATAGTCTGACAGGGAGAAAAAACTATGGGAAAAAATATTTTAATCGTTGATGATGCGGCTTTCATGCGTATGATGATTAAGGACATTCTTACAAAGAATGGTTATACTGTTGCAGGGGAAGCAGAAAATGGTGCTAAGGCAGTTGAAAAGTACAATGAATTGAAGCCTGATTTGGTATTGATGGATATTACAATGCCCGAGAAGGATGGTATTCAGGCATTAAAAGAAATCAAAGCTGCAGATGCGGGTGCACATGTTATTATGTGTTCTGCTATGGGACAGCAGGCAATGGTTATTGAATCCATTCAGTCGGGAGCGAAAGACTTTATTGTTAAGCCTTTCCAGGCAGATCGTGTTATCGAGGCAGTAAAGAAAGTAGTTGGATAAGATGTTATTAGCATTGGATAGTAGCAACGGAATTAATAGTTTTGCACAGTTTCTTACTGTACTAATTATCTTTGTGGGTGTGTTGGCATTGACTTATTTTACCACTCGTTGGGTAGCTTCTTACCAAAAAGGTAAGATGATGTCCGGTAATATACAGGTATTGGAAACGTTTAAAATTACGCAGAACAAGTATATTCAACTTGTTCGTATTGGTGAGCATTATTATGCCATTGCTATTGGTAAAGATAATATTACTATGTTAGGTGAATTAAAAGAGGATGAAATTCATATTTCGGAAGATAACGGCGTATTGCCACAGATGAATTTTAAACAACTCTTGGAAAATGCTAAAAATATGAAACTTAAGAAATAGGCGATTGGACTATGAAGATTACTAAATTCAAGAGACAAATCGTAAAAGTAATATGCCTGCTGTTTATGATAGTGGGCATATTGTGTATTTCTGCAGAAACAACGGTTTATGCAACGGGAAATACCGATTTGCCGGAGGTTACAACTGAAGAGCCGGAAATTCCGGAACTACCGGATCCTGACGCACAGGCTATGTTGCAGATTAATCTGGGAGATGATAACGGTTCTATGAATGGTGCGTTAAGAATTTTAATTATTCTTACTTTGATATCATTCCTGCCGGCAGCATTAATAATGCTGACATCTTTTACCAGAATTATTATTGTAATGCATTTTACCAGAGCGGCATTGGGCACACAGACTTCACCGCCGAATCAGGTACTTATCGGTATTGCCATCTTTTTAACCATTTTTATTATGGGACCTATTTTTACGGAAATTAATGAAAATGCGATTAAACCTCTTGATGAAGGCAAAATTACTACGGAAGAGGCGTTGGAAATCGGTATGGAACCGATAAGGGAGTTTATGTATGCACAGACGCAGAGCAAGGATGTCAGTGTTTTTATGGAAATATCCGGAAATGAATGGGACGGAACTCCGGAGGATGTGCCTACATCTGTATTAATTCCAAGTTTCATTATCAGCGAGTTACGTACTTCGTTTATCATCGGTTTCCTGATTTATATACCGTTTATTGTAATTGATATGGTTGTGGCATCTGTGCTTATGAGTATGGGTATGATGATGTTACCGCCTACAACGATTTCCATGCCGTTTAAGATTCTTTTGTTTGTTTTGGCAGACGGATGGAATTTAGTTATTGTTAATTTGGTTAAGACATTTTATTGAGATTTCAGATGAAAAGCGTATCTGTTTTAACAACAAAAATGTTAAAGAAGTTATAAAAGACTGAAAAAAGGAGGGATGGCATGACAACAGCAGAAGTAGTTACCATTGCAAAGGATGCGTTATATACCATTATTATTACTTCTACGCCGGTATTGCTGATCTCTCTTGTAATCGGTCTTGTAATCAGTATTTTCCAGACAGTAACATCCATTCAGGAGCAGACAATGACATTTGTACCTAAAATATTGGGTATTTTCATCGGATTAATGCTTTTGGGTGGTTGGATGTTGGAAACAATCGTTAATTATATGACCGATTTGTGGTCTAATTTCAGTATATACGTAAGGTAGAAGTATGAT
>JAZNLG010000167.1:0-5168 GCA_045578965.1 Lachnospiraceae bacterium
AAGTATGAAAATCGGTTTTATTGGTTTGGGTAATATGGCAAGAGCCATTATCGGAGGCATTATTGCAAAGGCAGGTGTTGAACCGAAGGATATTTACGGTTCGGATATTTCTACGGCAGCTGCGGATGAAGCGGCACTTACCTATTTGATTAATACGGGCACCAGCAATTCCACGGTGGCGGAAGAGGCAGATATTCTCTTTCTTGCGGTAAAACCCCAGTATATGGACGATGCATTAAAAACATTTAAAGATGACGTACGCAAGGATTGTATCGTGGTATCCATTGCACCCGGTAAAACGTTGGCATATTTTGAAGAGAACCTGGGTCGTAAGGTAAAAGTGGTAAGATGTATGCCCAATACTCCGGCTTTGGTGGGCGAAGGCTGTACCGGTTGTTGTAAAAATGATTACGTGACGGAAGAAGATATGGCTAAGGTTATGAAACTTCTTAAAAGTTTTGGCCGTGCGGTAGAAGTGCCCGAAAGCCAGATGGATGCGGTTGTAGGTGTCAGCGGCAGTGCACCGGCGTACGTTTTTATGTTTATTGAAGCCATGGCAGATGCTGCAGTGGCAGCGGGTATGCCCAGAAGTAAAGCCTATGAGTTTGCGGCACAGGCTGTAATGGGCAGTGCCAAGATGGTTCTTGAGACCGGTAAACATCCCGGCGAGTTAAAGGATATGGTATGTTCTCCCGGCGGAACAACCATTCAGGCGGTCAAAGTGCTGGAAGAGAAGAATTTCCGAGGTTCCGTAATGGATGCGGTGGAAGCATGTATTAACAAATCCAAGAGCCTGTAATGGTTTAAATTGTTACAAAAATATGAAAATCATTGTTTAATAAAACTATGATTATGCGGTTTGATAAATATGTAATAGTTCACAAAAAAGTACGTTTTTGCGGTATAAAAACGTACTTTTTTTATAAAATAATACTAAAAATTTGACAAAAATGCCTTTCTTTGCTAATATAGGTGAACGTAACAAAGTTGTAACATTTGTGGAAAATTATGGAGGAAGATAATGAATACCAACGCACGAAAGCGTGGTTTGTGTCTGTTTCTCGCCGTAGTACTTGTCGTTTTGGGCGGAGATTGGATGACATTAACCGTGCGTGCAACCGATACAAATCACGATTTTGATTTGAATGCGGGAGCATCTGTAGTCGTAGAGGCAGATATTCTTTCGGAAGATACGTCCTTTCAGGACAAAGTAGAAGAAGCGCAGGAAGAAGTAGAAGAGCGTAACAAACTGGTTATGGCGAATGTAGACAAATCAGTTAACGTTCGTGCAGAAGCTGACAGCGAATCTGAAAAAGTAGGTTTACTGTATGAGGATTGCGGCGGAACTATTTTAGAACGCGCAGACGGATGGACGAAGTTACAGTCCGGTGAATTGGTAGGCTGGGTAAGCAACGATTACCTTTTATTTGGTGATGAAGCATGGGAATATGCAGAAGAAGTAGGTGTTACCATTGCTACCATTGAAGCGGAAGCGTTAAGAGTTCGTAAAGAGCCCTCTCAGGAGGCCGGCGTATATGGTCTTTTGGAAATTGACAGTCAATATGAGGTTGTGGAAGAACTGGATGGATGGGTTGCCATTGAATATGGCAAATACACAGGATATATTTCCAGCGAATTTGTAAGTACTGAGTTTTTTATTGAAGAAGGCGAAACTATGGAACAGATTCGCGAGCGCGAATATCTGTTGGCATTGGAAAAAGCACAGTTAACCACTAATTTGGGAGCGATTCCCGGTTCGGAAGAAGAAGTGATGCTTCTTGCGGCATTGATTCAGTGCGAAGCCGGTAATCAGAGTTATGAAGGTAAATTAGCAGTTGGTGCGGTTGTATGTAACCGTGTAAAAAGCGGACGATTCCCCGGGTCTGTTGCAGAAGTTATTTATGCACCGGGACAGTTTACTCCTGCCGGTAACGGTAAGGTTGCAGCAAGATTGGCAGCCGGTGTAAACGATGAATGTGTTCAGGCGGCAAGAGCGGCACTGGCCGGTGAAACTACAGTAGGCGATGCATTGTATTTCAGACGTGCCGGAAATAAGACCGGATATGTACTGGGCGATCACGTATTTTATTAATGAGTTAAAAATAATAAAAGTTCTTTTTCTTACGTAGAATATATGTGAGAAGAAGAACTTTTTTTGTTGCGAAAAAGGGCGTATCGGATATAAGAATTAAGGGATTGAATATACTTGAATCTTAAAATACTTTGTTGTATGATGGAAGTAATTTTCAAAGGAGGTGCGACAGATGTCTTTGATTATGGCAATTATATGGCTGGTTATTATGATTGCACTGGTGGTTGTAGAAGTGGCAACCTTGGGTCTTGTTTGCATCTGGTTTGCAATCGGTGCTCTTTTTGCTGCTGTGGTGGCTGTATTTGGAGGTCCCTGGTGGCTACAGTTAATTGCTTTTGTAGTGGTGTCGGCGATTACCTTAATTTTTACAAAGCCCATTGCGAAGAAGTATTTTACGGATAAAATTCAAAAGACCAATTCGGAAGACTTAATTGGTAAAAAAGTGATGATTACGGAAGCGGTGGATAATGTTCGTGCAACCGGTGTGGCAATTGCGTCAGGGCTGGAATGGACGGCTCGTTCCAAGGAAGATGCCGTTACGTTTGAAAAAGGTGAGTTTGCCGTGGTGCATGCCATTGAGGGTGTGAAACTGATTCTGGTAAAATGTCCTCAGGAGCATAATGCGGATGATAAAGAAATTTTTCAGTATAAATAGAAGATAATATTATTGGGTAACAATATATTATATATAAAAGTAAAATATAGTTTAAAAAGAAAAGAGGGTAAAAGGATGAACGGAATGTTTTTGGCAGCAGAAGGTTTGGGCGCATTATTATGTGTGCTTATAGTGCTTTTGGTTATTTTGGTGACGGTGGCACTTTCTTGTTTTAAGATTGTTCCCCAGGCACAGGCTTATGTAGTGGAGCGCTTGGGCGCTTATCAGGGAACCTGGTCCGTAGGTTTTCATTTCAAGTTTCCTATTATTGACAGAATTGCCAAGAGAGTCATTTTAAAAGAGCAGGTTGTGGATTTTCCTCCTCAGCCCGTTATTACAAGAGATAACGTTACTATGCGTATTGATACCGTAGTATTTTATCAGATTACCGACCCGAAGTTATTCGTATACGGTGTAGAAAATCCCCTTATGGCGATCGAAAATTTAACCGCAACTACATTGCGTAACATCATCGGTGAAATGGAACTTGACCAGACTCTTACTTCACGTGAAATTATCAATACCAAGATGCGTGCATCTTTGGATGTTGCTACCGATCCTTGGGGAATTAAGGTAAATCGTGTTGAGTTGAAGAATATTATGCCTCCCGCAGCAATTCAGGATGCGATGGAGAAACAGATGAAGGCAGAACGTGAACGTCGTGAAGCGGTTACCAAGGCAGAAGGTGAGAAGAAGGCGTCTATCCTTGAAGCAGAAGGTAAGAAAGCAGCAGCAATTCTTACTGCTGAAGCAGAAAAGGAATCTGCGATTCTTCGTGCGGAAGCTGAGAAAGAAAAGAAGATTAAAGAAGCAGAAGGTCAGGCAGAAGCAATTCTTAAGGTTCAGCAGGCAAATGCAGAAGGTATCCGTATGATTCGCGAAGCCGGTGCAGATGAAGCAGTCCTTAAGATTAAGAGTCTTGAGGCTTTTGCGGCTGCTGCAAACGGTAATGCTACCAAGATTATTATTCCTTCCGAGATTCAGGGAATTGCAGGTCTTGCGGCAAGTACCAAAGAGATTTTAGACAAATAATATAGAATACAGAAGTTAGCATAATTATAATTGAGAAGAGATTTTTTTAGTAAAAAGCAGATTATATTTACGGAGGACAATAAAATGAGCGTGCAGTTAAAAGGTCGCGATTTTTTAACCTTAAAAGACTTTACGGCGGAGGAAATTGAATACCTTTTAAAATTATCCGCAGAATTAAAAGATAAAAAGAAGAAGGGCGTTCCCATGGACGTCCTTCGCGGAAAGAATATTGTTTTGATTTTTGAGAAGACCAGTACCAGAACCCGCTGTTCTTTTGAAGTGGCAGCATTTGATTTGGGTATGGGTGTTACATATTTGGATCCTTCCGTAAGTCAGATCGGAAAGAAGGAAAGTATTGCGGATACTGCAAGGGTTTTGAGTCGTATGTATGATGGTATTGAATACCGCGGATACGGACAGACTATTGTAGAAGAACTTGCGAAATGCTCCGATGTGCCCGTATGGAACGGACTGACAAATGAATATCATCCTACACAGATGCTGGCAGATCTTTTAACCATTCAGGAACAGTTAGGACGTTTAAAAGGCGTAAAACTAACTTATATGGGAGATGCCCGCTACAATATGGGTAATTCTCTTATGATTGCCTGCGCGAAGATGGGTATGCATTTTACCGCTTGTGCACCGAAGCGATATTTCCCGGATGAAGCGTTGATTAAGCAGTGCGAGGAATATGCGAAGGAAAGCGGAGCAACCTTACGTTTTACCGAGGATGTGGAAGAAGGAACTAAGGATGTGGATGTAATCTATACGGATGTATGGGTGTCTATGGGTGAACCTGACAATGTATGGGTAGAGCGTATTAAAGATTTGACCCCTTACCGTGTAACCATGGATGTGATGAAGAATGCCGGTGAGAATTCCATTTTCTTGCATTGTCTGCCTTCTTACCATGACCATAAGACGACTATTGGTAAGGAAATAGGAGAGAAGTATGGTTTGAGCGAGTTGGAAGTAACCGATGAAGTTTTTGAATCTTCTTATTCCCGCGTATTTGACGAAGCAGAGAACAGAATGCATACCATTAAAGCAATGATGGCGGCAACCTTGGGGGCTTTTGAGAATGAGTGATACTAGAGTGGTGCTTTGCGGTGCCAATGCTTATGAGCAGAAATATTATTTAAATGAGCAATTTGCCAAACTTCCGCAGTCGGTAAAAGATGAGTTACAGATTATCTGCGTGCTTTTTACCGAGGAAGTGGGTGGTATTTTTACTATGGTATTCGAGGAGGACGGCAGTCTTTCTTTGGAAACCAATGCGGATGAAACAGATTTTTATTATGATGAAATTTCCAGCGGTCTTCTGGTGCAGGAAATCAGAAGAAACCGACAGGAATTCTTTGAATCCTTAAAGATTTATTATCGCGT
>JAZNLG010000168.1:0-7354 GCA_045578965.1 Lachnospiraceae bacterium
AATGAGATTGGCGTGTTTGAGATGCAGGAAAAAGGTCTTACGGAAGTTTCTAATCCTTCAGAATATATGTTGACCGGAAGACCAGAGGATGCAAGCGGATCCGTAGTAGTTTGTTCCATGGAAGGAACCAGACCGATTTTGATAGAAATCCAGGCGTTGGTGTGCAGTACTAATTTCGGTATTCCGCGCAGACAGGCTACAGGTACGGATTTTAATCGCATGAATTTATTGATGGCAGTGTTGGAAAAGAGACTGGGCATGCAGCTGGCAGGCTGTGATGCATATGTAAATATTGCAGGCGGTATGCGTATTACGGAGCCTGCCATTGATTTGGGCATTGCGTTGGCGTTGGTATCCGGTTTTCGAAATCGTGCCATTGGTGAAGATGTAGTGGCATTTGGAGAGGTTGGTCTGTCGGGAGAAGTACGAGCGGTCAGCCAGATGCAAACCAGAGTCAGTGAGGCTAAGAAACTTGGATTTAAGACCTGTGTTGTACCTGCAAGTTGCAGGGACAGTCTGCAGAACGTGGAAGGAATGAAGTTAATTTATGTATCTTCCGTTGCGGATGCTATTGACAATATATTATCATAAAATGAATTATCGTTTGGGATTCAAGAAGATAAGAAGATATTTTATAAAATAATACTTGCAATTAATAGAGCGTTTATGTTATAATGACCCTCGGTGGTAAAATACCGAGGAAATTTAGGGGAATCATACAATGGCAGTATGACGGTCTCCAAAACCGTTCATGGGGGTTCGAATCCCTCTTCCCCTGCTAAAGACCTGATGCATTTCGCATCGGGTCTTTTTTCTGTTCTGTCAGTTTTAGAAGGAAGATGAAATCAATTTAAGGACAACAAAAAACCGGATGGCTGAACCATCCGGCTTTTTGTTTTGTGTAAAAGGGGAATTCTTTCGGAATTGTTAATCAATGCTTGTCGTTCACTGACTAACTTTAATGAAATTATATTACTTATAATCGCCAAAATCTATAATTATTTTGCGTAAAACTAACAATATATTAGCACAAACTACATTTTTTGACACTTTTTTATATTTTTTCGTATAATAAAAATACTAGGGGTGGTGAATATGAATTATATTACATTGGCACATATTGCGTGTATAATTATTGTAGGTGTTATAACATTTTTTGTATACAATGAAAAAATATCTGATAACCAGAAATATCTGGGTCTTGTTTCTGTATCCGCTTTTATTTGTGTAATTGGATGTTTTTTGGGAGATTTAGCGACGACCGGCGGTGAATTGGTGGTTGCGGTTAAAGTACAATATTTTGGCGTGGCATATCTGTATACTTTTCTATTATTGCTGATTATCCGTACGTGTCAGGCGAAAGTCAGTACTTTGTTGTCTGCGATTCTTGTTATGATAGATACGGTGATGTTGACCGGTGTTTTATTACTCAATTATCATGATATGTTTTTTGAGGAGTTTTATGCAAAAAAAATTGACGGTATGTTTCAATTAGTTTATACACCCGGAAAAATGATGATTTTCTGGTATGTATATCATTGTACGCTTTTATTGATATCGCTTATTCTTACTATTCGGAATCAGAAGACATATAAAACCAAAAATTCAAAGTATATTATCTTTTTACCGGTATCATTTTTTGTGTTCTGGCTTTGCACGGTTATGGAGAATTTTCATATACATCCCTACGCGAAATATTCTGAGTTTATTCTTGTGATTGCGTTGATTATGATGGCAATTATTATCTTCCGGTTTCGTATTTTTGATACGGTACAGATTGCGAAGGAAGATGTAGTTCAGACTATTGATGAAGGTTTCTTTGTTATTGATATCGGTAAGAACCTTTTGTACGCCAATGATGTTGCATTGGAAATTTTGCCGGAGTTAAAACTGCCCAATCAACAGAGTCGTATCATCAACCAGATTTATCGCAGTAACAAAAAAATCATTCATTTAGGCAGAAAGCAGTACAGTATTTCGGTAGTACCTTTTTATGATAAAAATACCTTAAAAGGATATAATCTATGGCTCTTTGATAAAACGGAGGAGCAGGAGTATAACAGACAGTTGCTTGCATTAAAAGAGCAGGCGGAAGAAGCCAATAAGGCAAAGACTATGTTCCTTGCTAATATGTCTCACGAAATCCGTACACCCATGAATGCGATTATGGGTACCACGGAAATGATTCTTCGGGAGAATACTTCCGAAGCGGTGGAGAATCACGCTAACAGCATTAAGAATGCCGGAAATATTTTGATTTCCATTATCAATGATATTCTGGATTTCTCTAAAATTGAATCCGGTAAAATGAACGTAAATGATGTTAATTATAAACCGGGCTTCCTGATAAAAGATATTACGGATTCCATTAAGCCGAAATTAGAAGAAAAAGGCGTTATGTTTGAAATCCATGTAAAAGAAACCTTGCCTAAGGTTTTACACGGTGATGAGACTCATGTACGACAGGTATTTACCAATATTCTGACCAATGCCGTAAAATACACCCAGAGAGGGTACGTGGCAATGAATGTGGACTGGGAATTGCAGAACGGTATGGCGCTGGTGCGAGTTTCTGTGGAAGATACCGGATGCGGCATCAGTGAAGAACATATGAAAACACTTTTTAACAGTTTTGAGCGTGCGGATATGATTAAGAACCGTACAATTGAAGGTACGGGTTTAGGACTTGCCATTACCAAGCGTCTCATTGAGAATATGGGCGGTTCCATTTCGGTAAAAAGTACCTATGGCGAAGGCAGTATTTTCTCGTTCTATTTTTATCAAGGGATTGTGGACTATGCGCCTACCGGCGATTACAATGTCCTGACAGAAAAGGAAGAGGAAGAATTAAAGAGCGGAAATGAGTCCTTTATTGCGCCTATGGCAAAGGTATTGGCCGTAGATGATAATGTGACAAATATCAAGGTGATTCAAGGTATTTTATCCATGTATCAGATTCGCGTGGACACGGCCACAAGCGGTCAGGAGTGTCTTGAGAAACTTGCGAAGAATCATTATCATTTGATTCTGATGGATCAGATGATGCCGATTATGGATGGTATTGAAACCACCCATGCGATTCGTGAGTTGCCGGATAAAGAGAAGAGAAATGTTCCGGTAATTGCCCTGACGGCAAATGCCATTCGCGGTGCCAGAGAGATGTTTCTGCAAAACGGTTTTCAGGATTATATCTCTAAGCCTATGGATATCAGTACTTTGGAGAAAATTCTTCGCAAATATCTGCCGAATGAATTTATTCATCTGGTAGACAAAAAGAATCCGAGAATCAGTCTGGGCAAACCCATCAAAATTCCTCAGGTGGATGTAGATGCAGGTATTGCTAACTATGGTAACAGCCGTCAGCGGTATATTCAGATTTTAAGATATATTTATGATGACGGCGAGGAGCAGATTGCCCGCATGCGTAAGCAGGTGCGCCAGAAACGCTACGACGAGTATCTGTTTGATGCCCATGCTTTAAAGGGATTGGCAAAAGGCATCGGTGCCATGGAACTGTCTGAGCGTGCCAGAGAGCAGGAAATGGCGGCCAGAGAGAAAAACTATGATATTATCACAGAAGGTTCGGACCATTTGTTTGAGCAGTATCAGATGTTACTTGCCAACATTAAGTATGTGTTCCAGGAAAACGGAATTGCATTAACGGAAGAAGTAAAAGTGCAGGATTTGGAACTGACGGCCAGTGAATATACGGCACAACTTTTATCCATGATGGGCAGTCTTGACATGTTAGAGCAGCAAGAGGCTGAAAAGAAGGTAAACGCTTTGCTTTCTTTCCGCATGGAAGACGGTAAAAGACGTATGTTGGAAGACGTAAAACGTTGTATCAAAAACTTTGATTATGAAGAGGCCAAAAATTTAGTACAAAAATTGTTGCAAATATAAGAAAAGGCAAAAAATATAGTGGATTTTTTGGCGGTCTGTGATATGATATTTTTAATAGGGGTCATGCTCAAAGGAGGGTAAAACCAATGTTTGAAAATGAAAAATTAACAACGGAACAGTTTGTGGCGGAATATAAAGATGAAGTGGCTAAATTGTTGAAATATCTTCCCTGGCTGGAGTCCAAACAGGGAAAGAATGTGGTGTCCCAATATACACCGGATTCGGCGACGGAAGGTACTATGCGAATCCCGACCTACGACGGCACGTTGCTTGCATTTGTGAAAGTGGCTGATAAGACAAAGTTTATAAACAGAAATTATGATTATATGTATCGTAAACATCGTATGAATAACTATCAGGATGAACTTCGTATGATTGCCCGTGCCCGTATTCAGGATATGGATTTGTTGGGAGCGATTTTATCCCGCTATATTATTAAGGGACGTACCAAAGGTATGGTATGGAAGGAAGGCGTAGAATACGGTGTCTTTTATGCATTGGTTTCCAAAATGAAGGAATTGATTGAATTCTGGGATGTTCCCTATGGAGAGGAAAGTGCAGAGGAATAGATATGGGTGCAAAGTCAGAACAGAAGAAATTGTATATTTTAGAAGTGGCGAAGCGGGTATTTATTGAAAAAGGATTCCGCACCGTTACTATGAAAGATATTGTGGAAGCATGTGAAATCAGCCGCGGCGGTTTGTATTTGTATTACAACAATACAGCGGAGATTTTTCGGGATGTGCTCAAAATGGAAGCGAAGCAGACGGATTCCGGATTGGCGGAACAATTGTCAGAAGGCGCTTCGGCAGCAGAGATTCTGATGGTGTTTTTTAAGGCGCAGAAAGCAGAAATCCTTGCTAAAAAGGGCAGTTTGATTATGGCGATTTATGAGTACTATAATCAATATAAAGACAGCGGTTTTGAAAATGTACTGGAGAAGCAGTTTGAGGTTGGAACGGAGATTATCCGCAACTTAATTGAACTTGGAATTGAGAATAACGAGTTTGTATGTGCCTATCCGGAATTGGAAGCCAAGAATATGATGTATGCCATTGAGGGATTGAAGATTATGGCCCAGACCACGGAATTGGAAGTGGAAGAACTGGATCGGGAACTGGCTTATCTGTTGAGCAGAATTGCGGTGGAAGAGTAGAATCATTGAACAAAAGGAAAGCACTTGATGTAAAAATACGTCAAGTGCTTTTTTGTATGTTTTAAATTGTAGTTTTTAATTCTTTCTGCTTTTCTGTGCACTTCCCTTGATTTTGGGAGCAGAAGTTGTTTTCTTCAGCGGAGCAGGCGGTGCCACCAATGTAACGGTCTTGTTAAAAGCACCTATTTTAACGCTCTTAAATTCTGAAAGCATTTTGCTGAAGCGTGAATAACCATAATTGTGAATATCAAAATTCGGATACTTCTTTAACAGCATATTGCTTAACTGACTTAAGTAAGCTGTTTTCTTCTCGCATTTATCAAGGATGGCAACAATCTCTGCTTCAATGGCTTCCAAAGGAATGTCCGATTCGGTTAATTCTGCAGTTACCGTGGTTTCAGTGTAGTTCAAGCGAATGGAAGAGAACTGCTCCAAGAACTTTGAAAACTTGGTATAGCCGTAGTTACGGATATCAAATGCAGAGTAAAATTTGGTAATACGGCTTCCTAATTCGCCGATATCCATAGAAGTACCATTGATACCGTTCTCCATAATGATTTTGATAATAATTGCTTCGATTGCAGGCAGGGGAGTGATGGCTACTTCATCGTCCTTGTTGTCTGCATCTGTACTTTCATCCGAAACAGTATCTGCCAAAACGTCTAAGAATAAGAAACGTTCGCAGGAATCACGAAATGCTTCCGGTGTTTTACGCTCGCCCATACCGATGACGGTCATACCGGACTCGCGAAGTCGCATGGCAAGTCTCGTAAAATCGCTGTCACTGCTTGCTAAACAGAAGCCGTCTACGTGGCCGGAGTAGAGGATGTCCATAGCATCAATAATCATGGCGGAGTCGGTAGAATTTTTACCGGTCGTATAATTAAACTGCTGCATGGGAATGATGGAGTGGGTTAAAAGGGCATCACGCCAACTCTTGTTATTGGTTCTTGTCAAATCACCGTACAATCTTTTGTAAGTGACCAGACCGTATTTTGCAAGTTCGTCAAGAATGGTCTTGATGTACTTGGAAGATATATTATCTGCGTCGATTAAAAGGGCAAATTTCTTTTCGTCCATAAAAGTCTCCGTTCTTATATTTTTGTGTGGCTACTGAAAGTAAAAATTCAGTTGTTTAAAGCATCACATTATTAAATATAACATAAAAAAATACTGTATAAAAGAAATTTTTGTATAATGAAACAAAAATAACTTTTTTACAGCATTCGACATTGAAAACTTGCTACAAAACATATATAATGGGATATGTGTGACTATGTGCACAAAGGATAGTTTGTTGGAGGATAAACCTATATGGGAAATGTAAAACGTATTTATGTTGAGAAAAAGGCTGACTTTGCGGTCAAAGCAAGTGAGTTAAAAGAAGACCTTAAGAATTACCTTGGTTTGAACAACGTAGAAGATGTTAAAGTTTTTATACGTTATGACGTGGAAAATTTATCGGAGGAGATTTTTGACAGAGCGTGCAAGACTGTATTTTCAGAGCCCCCTGTTGATAAACTTTTCTTAGAAACAATAGAAGTGCCTGCAAACGGCCGTGTATTCTCGGTAGAATATTTACCCGGACAGTACGACCAGCGTGCAGACTCTGCAGTGCAGTGTATCCAGTTCTTAAAAGAGGACGAGGAGCCTATCATTAAGACTGCAACCACATATTTGATTTGTGGTGAATTAAGTGATGCGGATTTTGACAGAATTAAGGCATATTGTATTAACCCTGTAGATTCCAGAGAAACAGGTATGGTAAAGCCGGATACTTTGGTAACAGAGTTTGACGTGCCTGCAGACGTGGCAATTATGGATGATTTTATTACAATGTCGGATGCGGATTTGAAGGCGTTATATGACAGCCTTGGACTTGCTATGACTTTTACGGATTTCTGCTTTATCCGCGACCATTTCAAGGAGGATGCAAAGCGTAATCCTTCCATGACTGAAATTAAGGTACTTGATACCTATTGGTCTGACCACTGCCGTCATACTACATTCTCTACAGAGTTAGAAGAAGTAAAATTTGACGAAGGTTTTTATAAGCCTGTTTTAGAGAAAACATACAACAACTATCTTGAAACCAGAGAAGAAATTTTTGCCGGCAGAGACGACAAGTTCGTCTGCCTTATGGACCTTGCCCTTATGGCAATGCGCAAACTTAAAAAAGACGGCAAATTGGAAGATATGGAGAAGTCTGATGAAATCAATGCATGCTCCATCGTAGTGCCCTTGGAAGTGGACTACAACGATGGCAAGGGCGTGATTACCGAAGAATGGTTAATC
>JAZNLG010000169.1:0-15512 GCA_045578965.1 Lachnospiraceae bacterium
TGGCTCACAGAACGACATGGCTACGATCCGACTTGGAAATACCCTTTCAACGAAGGCTCACATCATCCGTTATGGAAAGGCTGAGCTTCCGACTCCGTATACATACAAGCGTTATCATGCCGTTAATAAGGGAGATGTTGATAAGATAGCACAGTCCTTACAGAAGATAATGCACGAGGATCAGACTCTGAAGGCTGTAAATGATGCAGAGAACAAACAGACATTGCTTTACGGTATGGGTGATTTGCACCTGGATGTTATAGTCAGTCGTTTGTTGAATGAATACAAAGTCGGAATTGAATTAACCAAACCGAAGGTTGCATTCAGAGAAACAATCAAAAAGAAATCAGATGTTGAATATAAATACAAAAAGCAGTCCGGCGGACACGGTCAGTATGGTCACGTTAAGATGCGTTTCGAGTCTTCGGGAGATATGGAAACTCCTTATGTATTCGAAGAATGCGTAGTTGGTGGTGCGGTTCCGAAAAACTTCTTCCCGGCTGTTGAAAAAGGTTTGCAGGAAGCAGTTTTGCGCGGTCCTATGGCTGCATATCCCGTTGTAGGTGTGAAGGCAACTTTGTATGATGGTTCTTATCATGCGGTTGACTCATCAGAAATGGCATTTAAGATGGCTGCAAGCCAGGCGTTTAAGAAAGGCTTCATGGAAGCAGGACCTGTTTTACTTGAGCCGATTGCATCCCTTAAGGTTACCGTTCCTGATAAATATACCGGTGATATTATGGGTGATTTGAATAAGCGCAGAGGCCGTGTACTTGGCATGAATCCTGTCGGAAACGGCAAGACCGTTGTGGAAGCTGATATTCCGATGATGAGTTTATTCGGTTATTGTACAGATTTGCGTTCCATGACCGGCGGTCGCGGAGATTACATGTATGAATTTGCACGTTATGAGCAGGCACCTTCAGATGTTCAGGAAGCTGAAGTAAAAGCAAGAGCCGAAAAAGTTGCAGCTAATAACGAAGAATAATTGTGTGGATTGATAGAGGGTGTTTGGAAAGTTATTTCATGACTTCCCGGACACCCTCTTATTCTGTGTCTGAAAAAATCTTGTTTAATTATTTCGTTTCAATCATTAATACAACTTGTCAGTTGCTGTCATTTTGTGTTATATTTATTGTGGTTTTTTGTATAATTAGATTTTGTTGAGAGGTTTTTGTATTATGGCAGACGTTTTTATTAGTCATAGTTCTGTAGATAAAGAGATTGCAGACCGCTTATGTTCCTTTTTAGAACATAACGGTTTGAAATGTTGGATTGCGCCCAGAGATATTGAGCCGGGATGTGAATGGCCTGTTGCCATCCGTGAAGCCACTCGCCACGTTAAAGTTATGGTTGTGATTTACAGCGTTAATTCAGCAAGATCGACGCAGGTTCCGAAAGAACTGACGTTGGCAGATAAAAGAAAGAAAAAGATTATTCCTTATAAAATAGATGATACTGATTTGATTGGTTCATTTGATTATTTTTTATCGGGCGCACACTGGATTATGGAAAATAAAGCTAATCCGAATGCTTCATTTCATGAATTATATCGAGTGATTTGTAACTCCATTGGTATTACTTTACAGTCCAAACCGATGATGAACCCAAATCCTGCAAAACCGGTAATGCAGCAACCGGTGCAACAGGTCGGAAACCGTCAGATTCAACCGAATCAGACTGTTGTTTCACGACCGAATGTTAATGCCGGTGTTAATGCACCAAATGTACGTCAACAGACAGTTTCTCCGGTGGGGCAAATGCCCGCAAATGTGCGCAAAAAGAAAATGAAATGGTTGATTCCGGTTTGCATTGGTGGCGGAATTCTTGTTTTGGGAGCAGTTGTTTTTATGTTTTTTGGCGGTTTGATTATCGGTGCCGGTGTAGGAAGTTCCGGTAGCGAACAACAGCAGGTCGCTGAAGAGGAAACTATATCTTCCAAAAAGGTTACGCCGGCAGAGGATTTTCAATATCTTGTTAATCCCGGTGGTATCGTAATTACTAAATATATTGGAGACGATGCGGAGGTTGTGGTTCCGTCAGAGATTGCAGGCTCTTCTGTTGTTGAAATCAGCTACAATGCCTTTTATCAGAATAAAACGATAAGGACAGTTTATCTGCCAAACTCGGTGCTATATATTTATAGCGGAGCTTTTGCCGAATCTTCTGTAGAGAAGGTATATTTGCCGAATAAATTGAAACGTATAGAGTCTTCTGTTTTTTATAAATGTTTGAATTTGAAAAAGATTACACTTCCGAATTCATTATATTCAATTGACAGCTGGGCGTTTGCTGAATCCGGTTTGGAAAATATCGTTATTCCGGACTCGGTTGAGATTATTATGGATTGTGCGTTTTATAAATGTGCAAATTTAAAAAATGTATCATTTTCAAATAACTTAAAAAGCATTGGTCTTGCGGCATTTAGTAAGACAGTGCTTACGGAAGCCGTTTTACCGGATTCGATTACTTTTTTGGGACCTGAGGTTTTCATGGAGTGTGTCGAATTGCAAAAAATAAAATTCCCTTCCGGTATTACATATATTCCATCGTATTTTCTTTTTTCGTGTGTCAATCTGAAACAGGTAGAATTGCCGGAACAATTAACGAAGATTGAACATTATGCTTTTGCAAAAACACCGATTTCAAAATTCGACTTTTCAAAGGTACCTTTGCGAAGTATTGATGTTGCATCCTTTGGCGAGTGTATGAATTTGAGTGAAGTTCTTTTGCCAAACACCTTGATAAAAATAGATAATAATGCGTTTCAATCGTGTGTTTCTTTGGAAGAGATTACGTTGCCGGATCAGCTTCAGTTCATGTCACCAACTGCGTTTGTGGCTTCGGAAAGTGTAAATGTTACTTTCAGAGGTAAAAAATATGCTTATAATGAATTAGAAAATCTTTCAACGAAGATGAATGATTTACTTGCTGATGATTTTACATTTACGGTTATGGAAGATGGTGTGCGAATCGATTCTTATAACGGAGACAAATTATGTGTTGTTATCCCTGACAGTATTAACGGTGAGCCGGTTACCACAATCGGTAGCGGAGCTTTCGAAAATGATTTAAACCTATATTATATTGCGCTTCCAAGTACCTTAACTACAATAAAAGAGCAGGCTTTTTATAATTGTCACGCTTTGATATTGGTCGCAGGCGGTCAGGGCGTAGAACAGATAGGGAACCGGGCTTTTGCGAGGTCAGGTCTGCTACAACCCTTTTTGCCGCAGGGATTGACGGAACTTTCTGAACAGATTTTTTATGCGTGCAAAAAAATTACGGATATTTATGTGCCGAATGGTGTTGTTTCGGTAGAATCTGAGGCATTTGCTTTATGTGAGTCTCTTGTAAATGTAAGTTTTGCGAATACGATTCAGGAAATTGCAAAGGATGCTTTTGCCGAATCTGTTAATGTGGATATCTATATTCCGTATTGGACATATACATATGAAGAGATTGAGAGTATTCCGATTCTTGTTGAAAACACGTAATCGTAGTAAGTTAAACTGATACATGCTTGACAGTAAAAGGTATTGCGATTAAAATTATACTTTAGTTGATGAAACGATTAATTGATTTATGAATAATATGAAAATTGATGTACCAATGGTACAGAACGGAGGACGTTATGGCAGTGCCGTATAATCACAGAGAGATTGAACAAAAGTGGCGTAAGAATTGGGAAGAAAATCCTGTTAACGTACAGGACGGAACCAAGCCGAAATACTATTGTCTTGATATGTTTCCGTATCCTTCAGGAAGCGGACTTCATGTAGGACATTGGAGAGGTTATGTTATTTCTGATGTTTGGAGCCGTTACAAAATGATGCAGGGTTATTATCTTATTCACCCCATGGGATGGGACGCGTTTGGTTTGCCTGCAGAGAATTATGCGATTAAGATGGGCGTTCATCCTTCCATTTCCACAGCGGAAAATGTTGCTAACATTAAGCGTCAGATTAATGAAATCGCTGCGATTTATGATTGGGAGAGAGAGGTTAATACCACAGATCCTGAATTCTACAAGTGGACACAGTGGATTTTTGTTAAAATGTTCAAGGAAGGTCTTGCTTATGAAAAACAGATGCCGATTAACTGGTGTCCTTCCTGTAAAACAGGCCTTGCTAATGAAGAAGTTGTTGACGGTCAGTGTGAACGTTGCGGTAGTGATGTAACCAAGAAAAATCTGAAGCAATGGATGCTTCGTATTACAAAATATGCTGACAGACTGTTAGAAGATTTGGATAAGCTTGAGTGGCCTGAGAAGGTTAAGAAGATGCAGACAGACTGGATTGGGCGTTCTTATGGTGCTGAAGTGAATTTCAAAGTGGATGGCAAAGAGGATTCCATTACGGTTTATACAACAAGACCTGATACTTTGCATGGTGCAACTTTTATGGTTTTGGCACCTGAGCATGCGATGGCAAAAGAGCTTGCAACACCTGAAACGCAGGCTGCGGTTGAAAAGTATATCTATGATGCATCCATGAAGTCTAATGTGGATCGTCTTCAGGATAAAGAAAAGACAGGTGTATTTACCGGAAGCTATGCAATCAATCCTTTGAACGGGAATAAACTCCCGATTTGGTTATCTGATTATGTACTTGCGGATTATGGTACCGGTGCGATTATGTGTGTTCCTGCACATGATGACCGTGATTTCGAATTTGCGAAGAAATTTGATATTCCCATCGTTCAGGTTATTGCAAAAGATGGTAAGGAAATTGAGAATATGGAAGAGGCGTATACCGAAGCAAGCGGAACTATGATTAATTCCGGCGAATGGAACGGAATGGAGTCTTCCGTATTGAAAGCAGAAGCTCCTCTTATGATTGAAAAAATGGGCTTTGGTAAGAAGACGGTTAACTATAAGCTTCGTGACTGGGTATTCTCAAGACAGCGTTATTGGGGTGAACCGATTCCTATTGTTCATTGTGAAAAGTGTGGCTGTGTTCCCGTACCGGAAGAAGAACTTCCTTTATTGCTTCCGGATGTTGAATCATATCAGCCGACCGGAACCGGCGAATCGCCTCTTGCTGATATTACGGAATGGGTTAACACCACTTGTCCTGCATGTGGTGCTCCTGCGAAACGTGAAACCAATACCATGCCTCAGTGGGCAGGTTCTTCCTGGTATTTCCTTCGTTATGTGGATCCGAAGAATCCTAATGCCCTTGTTGATCGTCAGATTGCAGATGAGTTATTGCCGGTTGATATGTATATCGGTGGCGTAGAGCATGCGGTGTTACATCTTTTGTATTCCAGATTTTATACCAAGTTCTTATATGACATTGGTGTGGTTGGTTTTGATGAGCCGTTTAAGAAACTCTTTAACCAGGGTATGATTACCGGTAAAAACGGAATTAAGATGAGTAAGTCCAAAGGAAACGTTGTTTCACCGGATGATTTGGTTCGTGATTACGGTTGTGATTCCTTAAGAATGTATGAGTTGTTCGTAGGACCGCCTGAGCTTGATTCTGAATGGGATGAGAGAGGAATTGAAGGTGTTTATCGTTTCCTGAACCGTTTCTATCATCTTGTTATGAGCAACAAGGATTTGGATGTGAAAGAAACACCGGAACTTCTCAAAGTAAGAAATCGTATGATTTATGATATCACACAGCGTTTGAATCAGTTTAGTTTGAATACGGTTGTTTCCGGATTCATGGAGTATAATAACAAGCTTATTGAACTTTCCAAGAATCGTGGCGTAGATAAAGAAACCTTGAATTGCATGGTGAAGCTGATTGCTCCGTTTGCGCCTCATATTGGCGAAGAGTTGTGGGCTCAGCTTGGAAATGAAGGCAGTGTGTTCCATGTTACATGGCCTGAAGCTGATGAGAGTGCAATGAAGGATACTGAGGTTGAGATTGCTGTTCAGATTAACGGAAAGACCAAAGCACTTACAACCATTCCTGCAGATGCATCCAAAGAGGACGCAATTGCTGCAGGTAAGGAAGTATTGGCCGGCAAATTGGAAGGTAACATTGTGAAAGAAATCTATGTTCCCGGCAGAATTGTTAATATTGTTGTGAAGCCATAAGGCTATTGAATGTTATATTGATTCAGTATTTTTTGAATCAGCATTTGTTCTTTTGGTGTTGCAGTTTGTTTTAAATGACTTGCAAGCAGGAGAATGTCGGCATTGCTGAATGTGATGCCGGCTTCTCTTGCTTCTTTTATTTTATTTTTGAAAAACGTCATGGCTTCGTTTTTATCTGTAAAAGTGCCGGCCTCTTCCATAAATGTACTCATAAAAGTTTTTTTATCCTCTGTGAAAGAAAGTTCCCGGCTGATTTCATCAAGATTCATCTTCATTTCAATCATCCTCCTTCATTGACATCATTTCCTGATATAATTGCATCGTTTCCATCATTTCTTCCATTTGACGAATGCTTTCCTGTTGTTCTTTGGGGAGTTCTTCTTTGAGTGTATGAAGTAAGTTTTCTAAGGAGAATTTTTTCTTTTCAAAAACCTGAGTTCCTTTTTGTGTCTCTTCAAGGGCATGAAAGCACTGTTTCAATTCAAGAATTTTAATCAGACAAGCGATCCGGCATCTTGTCTGGTTATCGAGAAAACAGCTGAATGCTTTCAACATACAAAACCGGTTAGAAGAAAAATCATCAAATGTATTTGAAGTACTATTGTTTAAGTTGGGTTCCACACCTTTTCCAAATTGAATCATATACAAAACCTCTCTTGTATAAGATATGCATGGAAAATTAAAAAATGCCGGACACTTTCGTCTCCGGCATTTTTATTAGTTAGAAGCAGAAACCGTTTCCGTTACCGCAGCAGCAAAGTAAAATGAGAATCCAAATGATACTTTCACAGCCATTGTTGTTACCGCATCCGTTGTTCTGTGCGCTACCGTTGTTACCGCAGCAGCAAAGTAAAAGAAGAACCCAGATGATGGAAGAGCAGCCACCGTTGTTTCTTGTGCTTACGCATGATGTGCAACCATTGTTGTAGGAGGTGTTGCATGCGCATGTGTTGTTGCATCCGCAATTGTCGTTGCAGTCGCAGGAATTGTTGAAAGAACAGGAAGTTGTAGAAAAGTCACTCATATATGAGCCTCCAAAAACATTGTTTATACTTTAACATATGTATATGGCTTGGTTATGTTTCCATTATTGATAAAAACCTGAAAAATCATTTTTTTGTGTGAAAAAATGAAACAAATGATAACAATATATTGTAAAAAGGCTTGATAAAAATCCGAGATATAGTAAAATAGAATTGTATACATATATGAGAAAATTTTCAGATTATTAAACAAAAGGGAATGCGGTATGAGTCGGTTTGTTTTGGGAAACTATCGTTTCAGAACAAAAGAAGAATATGAAGCGGCGAAGGCTGATTATGAAAAAATTCAAAAACTGCGTTCTGACATGGATTTGAATTCCTATGATGATGTAAAAGCGTTATATCATAAGCTTTCCGGGCGCGAGATTGTTTTTTTATCGCCTATTGGTCGTGATTTTGATGATGAAATATATGAAAAATATGAGTCGATGAGAGAACGTGCGCAGAATGGCTCCAATGATAAAAAAACAAGAAACGGCCGTTCTTCTTCGGCGCCCCGGCAAAAAGCGATTCGACTTGAAGATTTTGATGACGAAATGCAAAAACAAATTTTGTCTGAAATGAAGAAACGTGAAAGAATCAGACGGATTATTCTATTTGGCAGTGCTCTGGTAGTTGTTTTGTGTGTCGGGTATTTACTTTTTTATCAATACATGACTTCTCGGACGCAGCGTGATGTCGAAAGACTGGCTCTTTTACGTGAGCAGATGCAGGAGAATGTTATTGCGCCGGTAAATAGCGAGAAGGCATCGGAAGATTCGCCGTATTACGCACAGATTGATGGAATGAATGGTGAAGAATCCTTGCCGGATGTGCTTCCTTTATATGAAGATTTAATAAATCAGAATAAAAGTCTAATAGGATGGCTCAAAATTGCCGATACAATAATTGACTATCCTGTTATGCAGTCACAAAACAATGAATATTATCTTGACCATAACTTTCATCAACAGTATGACAAGAACGGTTCTATTTTCATGGATGCCGCATGTTCGGTATATCCACGCAGTGATAATCTTATTTTATACGGACATCATATGAAGAGCGGAAAGATGTTTGGCAGTCTGTGGAAATATGAAAATGAGAATTATTTTTTGACGCATAAACATATAGAGTTTGATACGATATATGAAACCGGAATTTATGAAGTAATGTATGTCTTTCGGGACAGGGTTTATTCAAAAGAAGATGTAAATTTCAAATACTATGAGTTTATTGATGCTCATTCGGAACAGGAATTTGATTCTTATATGAATGAGATGGCGGCTATGTCTTATTATGATACCGGCGTAGTTGCGGAATACGGAGACAAACTTCTGACGTTATCTACTTGTGATTATGCACAGAATAACGGGAGGTTTGTTGTTGTTGCTCGTAAAATTTCAAACGATTAAATAATTAAGGTACTTGCAGAGACATCGAAGAGAAAATTTAGACGGTGTTTCGGAAGGGGAGGCTTTATGACAAAACAGAAAAAGAAAAGAAGACTAAGCGCAAGGATGAAAAAGACAATACGATACACACTTGGCGGTTTGCTGATAGTATCTGCAATTGTTGTTGCTTTGATTCCGCAGAAAGGACTGGAGGCAAGTGGTGAAACACCGAATGTAACAGTAGAACCTTCAGAAAGCAGTATTCCCGTTATCGATAGTACAGACAAGATTTATACAACCGGTGACGGTATGTTTCAGTTTGCTTATGTTGAGAAAGAGAGCGGCGGTGATAAGGTTGCGGTTATTGTAGGATATGACTATGAACGTTCTCTGGACGGCGGTGAACTTACCATCCCGAATACAGTGGATGCTTATGTGAAATATACACATGCACAAGGTACTTCGGGCGGTTATGTTGCGGTTGGTAAGAGCGGTAATATTTTATTTTATCCTGTTTATGAAGAACAGGAACAGGAAGTCGGCAAAGATGAAGACGGAAATCCTATTGTTGAGATCGTGAAAGTACTTCTTCGTTATGATCCCTGTTTGTATTCTACCTATTCTTCCTGGTATTATACTGAAGACGGAAATGTGCGTGAGCCGAAGGATTATTATTATGAAGATGCTTCTTCTCCTGACGGATATTCGCCGACTACGCTTGAGGTTTATCAGCGTATTCAGAATGCAGCGGTTGCTTATATTTCCAGTCAGCATGTTGTCAAAAATTCAAAAGGTGAGTGGGAACTTGATCCGACACCCAATGTCGGTATTTTCTCCAAGGCTACCAATATTCAGACATTGAAAACCGGCAGCAATCTTCTTGGTATCGGTAATTATGCTTTTTATGAATGTGCCTCTTTGCGTGGCATTGAACTTTCTGATGGTGCTAATACAATCGGTAATTATGCATTTGCAAAATGCGTTAACTTAAAATATGCAGATTTCCCCACAAACTCAAGTATTAAAGCATTGGGTGATCACGCATTTTATCAGTGCAGAAGTCTTGAGTCATTCGTTATGCCTGTAGCGGTTACCAAAGTCGGTGATTCGGCGTTTGAAGGATGTGCGGGTATGAAAGAAATTGACTTTAATGCCGCTGGTCAGCAGGTATTATTGTCAGAAGTGGGTCCTAACATTTTAAAGAATTGTACATCTTTGGAACGTTTGGTGTTCCCGGAATATTTTAATCAGGAATTTGATATTTCATGGATTGAGGGAGATACCTCTTTACAGTATATTAAGATTCCCAATACGCAGATGAAATTAGTAGATAATAACGGATTTTCATTTGCAGATTTAATGGCACAGTTGCCGGAAGAATTCTATTTTGAAGGTCCGGAAGATTCCGAAATTCATGATATTTCTACCACAAACAGTTTTGCCTTTAAGTATTTGGATGAAGAGATTTATGAGAAAGTTGTTCCGGATAACAGCACCGGCACTTTATTACAGACCGTATATCAGGTTAACAATCAAAATGAATTAATTTATTTCTATATGGATGAAGGTGTTGCGGAAGTTGACATTCCCGGTGTAATCGGTCCGTATAAGATAACGGTTATTGGCAGCACCAGTTTTCAGGCTAACCATAATTTGGTTAAAATTACCATTCCTTCTTCCATTACAGATATTCAGGATAATGCGTTCAGAGGATGCCATAATCTTGAAGATGTAATTTTTGAAACACCTATTTCATTAACGAATATTGGCCCGGGCGCATTTGATACACAGGTGGTAGACCCGATTCTTGATCCTTGTGAATTGGAAAAGAAACCGAAATTGACATTTACGGCGGATGCAGAAGTGGGATGTCTTCCGTTTGATTATGCTATGAATCCCGGAAACAATATTAACACCGGTAGTCAGCCGCTTACTTATATTACATTTTATACCGGTTGGCCCAGTAATCTTACGGTGCAGTATAATCCCAATACCGATCAAAATGAGTTGGTGGATTATCCGAGATTAAATGATTTATTAAGTTATACAGAAGATGATTATCCGTATATTACACCGTCTTATGCGCAAGCAGCAGCGTCTGCAAGTAGTGCATATGCAAATGGCGGTTCACTGTCACAGGATCAGAAAGATATTTTGAATGCTGCTTTGAATCCGGTATTACCATCCGGTGTAGAAGCAATTAAAGAAGGCATTTTCTCAAATTTAAATTCCGGCGGCGGAGTTGTGGATCCGGCCGGTTCTGCAAACCAGGATATTCAGTCCATTACAATGACCGGTGTGAAAACCATTAAACCTTATACGTTTGCAGGATGTAGCGGTTTGGTGGGTGCTTATATTAATGATGGAGCAACCAAACTTGGTGATTATGCGTTTAAAGACTGTAACAGATTAAAAGACGTTGATATTTTAAGTGATTTGCAGGAATACGGTAAGAAACCTTTTATGAGTTGTGAGAATTTATCTCATGTAGAATTTGGTACAAATCCTAATTATATTTGCGATAATGCAGTTGTTTACAGTTTGGTTGACGGTAAGAAATCATCCTTGCTGGAAGTGTTAAAAGCAAGAGGTTTGAATTTTGGAACAGGTACTTTGACTGCTGCGGAACTTGAGGGTATATCATCTATTGTTCCGGAAGCGGCTAAGGATTGTGACGGTATTTTATCTGTTGATTTTTCGAAATCAACCATTACGGAAATTCCCGAATCTTGTTTTGAAGGTACGGATGAAATTTATTCCGTAGTTTTACCGGAATCCATTCGTAAAATTGCAAAGCATGCATTTAAAGACAGCAATATTCGCTATTTGGAAATTCCTACCGCATTGAGTGTTATTGATAATGCAGCCTTTGAAGGAGATAAGCATACCATTACATTCTATTGTGAAGCGGATAGCCCTGCTGCAGACTATGCAAGCAGTTTCAGCAATATTGTTGTATCGGATAAGCCGGTTACATTTAAAGTATATTTTTATGATGATGACGGAACTACGCTTTTGGATACGGTAGAAGTTCTTGCAGGCAGTAATGCTACTACACATGTTGAGCCTACAAAACCGGGATATGTCTTCAAAGCATGGATGCCGTTACCTGAAAATATCACTGAAAATACAAAAACTTATGCAACATATGTTCCGGAAGAAGCGATTACCTATACGGTTAAGTTTGTGGATCATGATGATAAAGTTTTGAATGAGCAGGTTGTACCTGAGGGTGGGGATGCGATGACGCCTCCCAGTCCCAGCAGAGAGAATTATACATTTACCGGATGGAGACCTGCATATACAAATGTAAATGATGATTTAACCATTTATGCACAGTATGAAAAGATTGACAGCAGTCAGTTGGGAGATAAAGAAGATCCGAGTGAAAATCCCAGTGAAAAACCAAGTGAGAATCCCAGCGAGAAGCCGAGTGAGAATCCGAGTGAAAATCCCAGTGATAAACCCAGCGAGAATCCCAGTGATAAGCCTAGCGATTCTGCAAACAATAATGTTTCCAAAGATCCTACTTTATATACTTTAACAGTAGTCAGTGGCGATGGAAGCGGTAGTTATATTGCAGGAGCAACGGCGATTCTTTTGGCGGATAATCCTCCCAGTGGTAAGGTGTTCGATAAGTGGGTGACGGATGCACAGGGATTGAACATTGCGTCATTAAGTACTGCAGCAACGACAATGCAGATGCCGGCAGCGAATGTAACAGTAACTGCAACTTATAAGGATGCGCCTTCTTCCGGTGGTTCCAACAACAGTGGTTCCAATAACGGCGGTTCTAACAATTCCGGTGGTTCCACAACTGTTGTAACTAAGCCGAACACTACCGTAACCATTGATAAAGACGGTATTCCGAACGAAGGTAGTGCATCTGCAACCGTTAGCGGCTCTACGGATAATTTTATTTTAAAAATAACCGAAAGCGCATATGCTAAAGAACAGGTAAAAGAAGCATTGGAAGAAGAATATGGTACATTGGATGATATTCGTTACTTCCCGATGGATATCTCGCTTTATGATTCTACAGGAAGCAAAAAAGTGGAAAATACCGACTCGTTGCGAGTAACTGTAACATTGCCTATTCCTGAAGATTTGGTAAAATATGCCGGTAATAATAAGGTAGGTTATGTTGTAAACGGTAAATTAGTTAAGATTTCGCCGAAGTTTACCACAATTAACGGTGTGCCTTGTGTTACGTTTGTAGCACCTCATTTTTCACCTTATGTGGTGTATGCGGATACATCTGATTTGAGCGCGGGAACTGTATTAGACTCCACACCTCAGACCGGTGACGGAATTGCACCGAAGTGGTTCTTATCCATGGGATTGGCTGCCGTGGCAGTATTCCTTTTTGTAAAAAAAGATAAACGAACCGTAAAAGTAAAATCGAAATAATATTAGTATTCAGCACCTTTTAGGGGTGCTGAACTACTATAAAATCAAGAAAGGAGGTCAAAGCATATGAAAAAAAGAATTGTTATCAGTGTTGTAGCAGTTTTATTGCTTGTTTTGACCTTCTCATTTATTTTAGCAGGCCAAAAGAAGGGACTTGCAAGCAGTGAAAAAGAAGCCTTCCAGATGGACGGAAGTGTTTTAATGAAGTATCTTGGTAGCTCAGAAGTGGTATATGTGCCGGATTCGGTACGTATTATCGGATATGGAGCTTTTGAAGATAATGATTATATCAAAAAAGTTGTTTTGCCAAGCGGTTTGGAAAGCATTGAATACAATGCATTTGCGGAATGTGATAATTTATTGGAGATTGATATTCCGGACTCCGTAACCAAAGTCGGTTCTGCTGCATTTGCTAATTGTAAGTCATTATGTGATGTTTATATTGGAAAAAGTGTAGAAGATGTCGGCTCCGGTATTTTTGCCGGTTGTACAGCGTTGGTAGATTTGGATGTCAGCGAAAAAAGCACTACACTGACTTGTCTTGACAGTGTTTTGATGAGTGCGGACAGAACATATATTTACCAGATGCTTCCGGGTAGGGTAGAACCCTTTTATATTATGAATGAAAGGGTGGAAGAAATCGGACAATATGCTTTTTGGGGATGCAATAATGTGGAACATGTTATTCTGTCGGATAAAATTCAACTGATTTCACCTTATGCGTTTTCTAATGCGTCTAATTTACAATCGGTATCTATGTCGTTTGCAGTGACGGAAATAGATATGAAAGCTTTTGAGGATTGTATTAGTCTTGAACAGATTTATATTCCGGATTCGGTTTATAAAATTCATGAAACGGCATTTGACGGTTGTCCGAAAGTGCATTTTTATACGGTAAAAGGTTCCTATGCATCTAAGTTTGCAGAAGAAAATAAAATCGGAATTTTTGAACAGCCTAAATACAGTCTTTCTTATGCGGAAGATGTTAAACGAGAGTATTATCAGACCTTGAAAGAGGAGAAAGAAAAATCTGAACAGGAAGAAAATGCTCCGAAACCGATTGAAATCGGACCGGATGTCATGGGTTATACAACGATTGTAGGAAATAATGCCGTGATTTTAATGGACAGTGCCGGAGGTACTGTTATTTCCGGGGTTAATGCCCAGTCAAATGACAGTTTACAGCAGATGGCAGAAAATGGTGTTATTGATGCAAATGCATTTTATGGTGATAAACACTTGGATGAGGTGATTATTCCGGAAGGTGTTAAGGAAATAGACAAATTTGCTTTTGCAAGGAGCAGTATCACAAGTGTTGTTATTCCTGACGGAACCACAAGTATCGGTTATGCAGCATTTTATCATTGTGATGATTTGGACGCAGTGGAAATTCCTGAAAGTGTTACATATATTGCCGGTAATGCTTTTCAACATACTGCATGGTTGAATGATTGGTATGAGAATGGTGATGGCGACTATTTGATTGTGGGCGACGGTGTTTTACTTGCATACAAAGGAAATGCGGATGATTATTTTCAACCTGCAGATGTGAAGTATGTGGCTTGTGAAATTAAGTAGAAATTGAAAGGAGTGTGTTGGATAAGCATACTCCTTTTTATTTTGCTTAAGTAGTTTGATTATATTATTACGGACGAAATGGTTAAGAATAGGATAAAAAATATGTTTTTTATCTATTTATGCAAAGAAATATTTGACTTTATTACTATAGATGTTTAAAATGAAACACGGTGAATTATAAGAATTTGGATAAAAGTCCAAAGTTTGGTTTGTAAATGACCGAACAGAAGAGGAGGACAAAATGAGTGAAAACGAACACTTTCAGAACCGACAAGTGACTATGAATCCCAAGAATAATCTTCTTCAGATTGAAGAACATATGTATATCTTGGATGATGTGTCAAAACCGAATGTTTTTAGAAATATGTTTCCTTATTCCGAGGTGCCTAAGATTCCTTTTAATGATCGAATTGTACCTCACAATATGCCGAAGGAAATTTGGATTACAGATACCACATTCCGCGATGGTCAGCAGTCCAGAGCTCCTTATACCACAGAGCAGATTGTAACTATTTATGATTACTTACATAAATTAGGCGGCCCCAATGGTATGATTCGTGCCAGCGAATTCTTTTTATATAGTAAAAAGGACCGTGACGCGGTATACAAATGTATGGAACGTGGTTACCAGTTCCCTGAAGTAACCAGCTGGATTCGTGCTAGTGAGCAGGATTTTAAACTTGTAAAAGAAATTGGTATGAAGGAAACCGGTATTCTGGTAAGTTGTTCCGATTATCATATTTTCTTAAAATTAAAAATGACAAGAGGTCAGGCGCTTAACCATTACTTAAATGTAATCAGACAGTGTTTGGACGAGGGTATCAGCCCCAGATGTCATTTAGAAGACGTTACAAGAGCGGATATCTATGGATTCGTAGTTCCTTTCTGTATGGAACTTATGAAATTAATGGAAGAGTACAAGATTCCTGTAAAGATTCGTCTTTGCGATACCATGGGTTACGGTGTTAACTATCCCGGTGCGGTAATTCCCCGAAGTGTTCAGGGTATTATCTATGCAATCCATGTAAACGCGGGTGTGCCTCATCACTTGTTAGAGTG
>JAZNLG010000170.1:0-2938 GCA_045578965.1 Lachnospiraceae bacterium
TATGCCGGAAGCAAGAATTAAAACTGACATATGTGTCATTGGTGCAGGTCACGCAGGTTGCGAGGCCGCTTTGGCGTGTGCCAGACTTGGATTTGATACAACAATTTTTACGGTAAGTGTGGAAAGTATTGCACTTATGCCCTGTAATCCAAACATCGGCGGAACTTCTAAGGGTCATTTGGTTCGTGAGTTGGATGCCCTTGGTGGAGAGATGGGTAAAAATATTGATAAAACTTTTATCCAGTCTAAGATGCTGAATGTATCGAAAGGTCCTGCAGTGCACTCTCTTCGTGCCCAGGCTGATAAGGCGGATTACACCAGAAGTATGCGTCAAGTCTTGGAAAATCAGGAAAACTTAACAATTAAACAGGGTGAGGTTTGTGAGATTCTTACGGAGGAAGGTGCAGACGGTAAGCATGTGGTTTGTGGTGTTCGAATTTTTACGGGAACGGTTTATGAATGTAAGGCTGTGATTCTTTGTACCGGTACTTATTTGAAGGCCCGCTGTTTGTGTGGTGAATCCATTACATACACAGGACCCAATGGTTTGCAGGCAGCAAATCATTTGACGGAATCTTTGGAGAAACTTGGTGTAAAACTTCGTCGTTTTAAAACAGGTACGCCTGCCCGTATGGATAAAAGAAGTTTGGATTTCAGTAAAATGGAAGAACAGGTTGGCGATGAAAAAATAATACCTTTTTCATTCTCAACCAATCCTGCGGATATTCAAAGAGAACAGGTTAGTTGCTATTTAACTTATACCAATGAAAAGACCCACGAAATCATTCGCGGCAATTTGGATCGTTCGCCGATTTACGCCGGAATTATCGAAGGAACCGGACCCAGATATTGTCCGTCCATCGAAGATAAGGTTGTAAAATTTGCGGATAAAGAAAGACATCAGGTTTTCATTGAGCCGGAAGGACTTTATACCAATGAAATGTATGTTGGCGGTATGTCATCTTCTCTTCCGGAGTATGTTCAGATTGCAATGTATCGTACGGTACCCGGTATGGAGAATTGCCGCATTGTGCGCAATGCATATGCCATTGAGTATGATTGTTTGGAGTCAGGTGAGTTAACACCTTCACTTGAAATTAAAAATATAAGCGGATTGTTTTCTGCCGGACAGTTTAACGGAAGCAGCGGTTATGAAGAAGCTGCAGCCCAGGGTTTAATTGCCGGTATTAATGCTTGTCTTCAGTTAAAAGGAGAAGAGCCTTTGATTTTGGACCGAAGCGAAGCATATATCGGAGTTTTGATTGATGATTTAGTAACCAAGGACAATCGTGAACCCTATCGAATGATGACTTCCCGCGCGGAGTATCGACTTTTACTTCGTCAGGATAATGCGGATTTACGACTTCGCAAGTTCGGATATCAGGTAGGACTGATTTCGGATGAACAATACAATCATGTACTTGAGAAAGAAAAACAAATTGAGGCAGAGGTTGTCCGTTTAAAAGAAACCAAGATTGGCGGAAACAAAGAAGTACAGGCTTTTCTGGAGGCTCATGGTTCTGCGGCACTTCGTACTGCGGCTTCTTTGGCAGAGTTAATCTGCAGACCGGAGCTTGATTATGAAATGTTGGCCGAACTTGATAAGGAAAGGCAACCCTTATCGGAAGAGGTTATTGAGCAGGTATTGATTAATATAAAATATGAAGGTTACATTGAACGTCAACTTCGACAGGTAGAGCAGTTCAAGAAAACAGAGAAGCGCCGCATTCCTGTAGATATTGATTATGATGATATTTCCAGTCTTCGTTTGGAGGCGCGTCAAAAATTAAAAATGTTCAAACCGATTTCAATCGGACAGGCATCTCGTATTAGTGGTGTTTCACCGGCTGATATTTCTGTGCTGTTGATTTATTTGGAGCAGATAAATCGGAAGAACTAATGTATTTCATAATGATGTATTTTATAAAGATATATTTTATATTTGTGTAACTTTTTTTATAAATACATTTGAATGTTTGTTATATGATTTTTAGTATAGAGTTTTGAAGTGAGGTCATTTTATGGATGTATCCAAACTGACACAATTTCATAAGGATTTGAATGAGTGGGGAATTACTCTTACCAATCAACAAGATGAGCAGTTTTTAAAATTCTATGAGTTGTTGGTAGAATGGAATTCTTTTATGAATCTTACAGCAATTACAGAATTCAATGAAGTAATTGATAAACACTTTATTGATAGTCTGGCAATATGTGAATATGTTGATTTTAAAAATGGTGATTCTTTAATTGATATAGGAACAGGTGCCGGATTTCCGGGTATTCCATTAAAAATAGTTTTCCCTGAATTAAGAATTACATTGTTAGATTCTCTTAATAAAAGAATTAAATTTTTAGATACAGTTATTGAATCTTTAGGATTAGAAAATGTAGAAACGATTCATGGAAGAGCTGAAGACTTTGCTAAACAACAAAGCTATCGTGAAAAATATGATTTTGTAATATCCAGAGCAGTTGCTAATCTTGCTACATTATCAGAACTTTGTATTCCTTTTGCGAAAGAAGATAAATATTTTGTTTCTTATAAAGCTGAGAAATGTAATGAAGAATTAGAAGAAGCAAAAAAAGCAATTGAAATTTTAGGTGGAAAATTTGAACAAATAGAAACATTTAATTTGGAAGGTGAAATGGAAAGAAATGTTTTAATAATTAAAAAAGTAAAAAACACACCAAAAAAATTTCCAAGAGGACAAGGAAAACCTTTAAAGGAGCCAATTAGATAAGAATGTTGCACGACCAACATGCTTTTTTTATAATAAAACATCTAAAACTTTTTGAAATCAATTGACATATCTTTAAAATTTTTATATTATTATAGAGTAAATTTAGCAAAAATACACATAAAATCTTAAGGAGGGATTTACTTTGGGAAGAGTAATATCAATCGCCAATCAAAAAGGTGGGGTTGGAAAGACTA
>JAZNLG010000171.1:0-2914 GCA_045578965.1 Lachnospiraceae bacterium
CGGATAAGAAATACCAATCCTGAAGGTTCAAAGGATCCTGCGCTATACCGTTTATATTCGTTGCAACCACACCGTTTGCTACAAGGAAGGTCGCGCCGTCATATTCCACATACTTATGTGCGTCAGATGCCCAGTTTCCGTCTTCGTAATATTTGAAAACGCCTGCTTCGTTTCGAATACCTTCCAACTGGATTAATTTGTTCCAGCAGGGTTCAGGACTGAAAGTATAATACTTTCTTTCCTGAGTCAATTCCAGTGTATCAATGATTGACTGTGTGCTAATCGCCGCTGTATCTTTCAGCAAGGTTACACTTTGTGGTTTTTGGCCATTTAAAACAATATAATCCGCCAAAAATACCGACTGAGATTTCTGTACAACATCGCCGGCCACATAAATCTTTCCGCACACTCCGCCACGCATATTTTCTGTAGTGTCTATCACAAGGTCACCACCAATCAATATCTCTTTATCACAAGTGAGATATCCGCTACCGGTACTGTAATTCCCTTCCATATCCACAGATTGCAGGCGCAAATCGCCTTCAATTACCATTTGCTCATATCCGACATTTATATACAGCGCTTCTGCCATCTGTATATAATCGCCTTCTACTACAAACTCAGAGTATACCGGATTATACGCATCATAATTATAATTACAGAGTTTAACCGTTCCTTCCGCGTACACATCCCCCGGAATCGTTACATTGTACCCGTCCGCACTAAAATATACCGTTCGGAATACTCCATCTTTTAACGTTATTCCCGAGAAATCACTTCCCATACGACCACTTAAATAATTATGTAATTCTATGTTCTGATTTTGAAAATTAATATTTTCTATTCTCCATGCCTTAGGCAAATCTAAAATCTGAGTTTCTTCCCCCACTGTGCGCAAAGAATCTATTATTATAACTCTGTCTACACATTCTTTTACAATAAAATCACCTTTTAATATTATGTTTGTAAAAATTACACCTCTGTCACTTGGCGTATCCACCATAATATTACCATCTACTGTTAATACACTGTCATCCCAAAAGATTGCATTTGCATCTTCTTCAACAATTACATCTCCTTTTACCGTTGCATCGCTGAAAATATCTATACTTGCTGTTTGAGCACCGTTTTCCTCACCTCGCGCACAAAGGTCACCGCCAAAGGATACATCACATTTATCATAAATTTCAAGTTTACAGTTCTCCTGAAGATAATCGCCCTTCACATGAAAAGCGGAACCTACTGCGATGGACACTTCCATAGACGAAGTCATTTTGCCGCCAACCTCAAAAGAACCATTTTCTGCAACTACCATTCTGGCACCCGGCGAATTGAAAATTACATCACCATCTACGATTACTTTACTATTATAAACTTTATTTTCAAAATTAAGATTATTAATAATAAAATCGCCCTTTATATGCAAAGTGCAATCAAATACATCTAATGAATTCATATCCTCAAGAATCAGATTGCCGGTAACCAAAGTATCCTCTTCAAGATCCAGTGATGCTAAAGGATCATTAATAATCCAATCACCTTCTATCACCGCCTCTTCGGTTGCTTTTACGTTCATCGGCAACCATAAAACCAAGACTATCATTATCAATAACATCATCCGTCTTTTCATACAAGTTCTCCCTAAAAAAGTAATATTATATACTACTTCGATAATAGACCTTTTGTTCCCTTTTTACAATATTTTTCTCACAAAAAGAGCACTCCCTAAGGAATGCCCTTTCAAAAAAACTATATACGTTCCAATGTAACTTCTGTCAGTCCGTATTTCTTACCAAAGATTCAAAGAAGTCATTTCCGCCACGATTTAGTACGGACTCCACAAAGATGCATGTGCACTGGTAATCTTACCGCAATGTGTACACTTACCATTCGAAGAGGTATGTCCTTCACCAATAATGACACCGTTTTCCACGCGGAATACTACTCCGTCAACTGTTGTACAGCCTTTAAATGTATTGTCCAATTTACCATTGGATACATAGAACCATTCGCCATCATAATATGCGAGTCCCGAAAACTCAGCCACTACTCTGCCTCCTGCGAGATAATACCATACCCCGTCGCTGGGATCCTGTACAAGTCCGCTTACCTCACCAATCAAACGACCTGCTGCAAACATAAATGTTTCACCGTCATATTCCACACATTTGCTCATTGTGGTATCCAGTTTACCGTTTTCCACATAGAACCACTCACCACCATATTCTGCAAGACCTGTGTGCTGTTCCTGTACCTGACCACCGGATAAGAAATACCAATCCTGAAGGTTCAAAGGATCCTGCGCTATACCGTTTATATTCGTTGCAACCACACCGTTTGCTACAAGGAAAGTAGCACCGTCGTATTCTACATACTTATGTGCGTCTGCAATCCACTTACCGTCTTCGTAATACTTAAAAACGTCTCCACTATTCACGATACCTTCCAACTGGATTAAGTTATTCCAACAAGGGTCGGGATTAAAAGTATAATTCTCTTTGCCCTGTGTTAATTCCAAAGTTCCGATATAAGAATCAGAATCCTCATTAAGGGTAATACTCTGATGCTCGCTACCACTTAAAATCACATATGTGGGATTAAAATCGCTGGCAGACTTCTCTGTTAAATCGCCATCTAATTTTATGGTTCCGTATAAATCCGGCGCCAAAAACAACATGGTAGTATCAATGATTAAATCGCCGCCCACATAAAGAGTTGCATCTTTATATACTTTCAGCAAGCCTTCTCCGGTTACATATTTTCCATCAGCATCAATTGCCTGAATTTTAAGCGAACCGCCAATATAATTGAGACCTGCGCCACACTCCAATGCTTCGGCCTGCTGCACATAATCACCCTTTACCACAAAACTGCCGCCATCTGATTTGACATCACCTTCTGCAATTACATTTCC
>JAZNLG010000172.1:0-4590 GCA_045578965.1 Lachnospiraceae bacterium
GAAGAAAAGACTTTCGGCGGTCTTGATACCGTTTTTTGTTTCGAATGTGCTTTATACCGTGGGAGTTGGTTTGTATTTCGGAACCGTGGGAAGCGTTACCGAAATGATAAAATGTTTGGTGGGAATCCGTCTGATTAATACTAACACTTGGTTTTTAGTGGAAATCACGATTCTTTATCTGGCTTTTTATTTTATTTTCCGATTTATTAAAAAAAACGATAAAGCCATGGCAGCAATGAGCATATTCGTGGTGGCATTGATACTTTTCAGCCTTCTTCTTGGCCACGACACAAGTGAAGCAGGCGGTCGTTGGTTTATGGGAGAATGGTGGTATAATACCACAATTTTCTTCCTCGCGGGTATGTTTATGGCAAGGTACTACGATAAGGTGGTAGCCTTTTTAAAGAAACATTACAGATGGTTGTTGCCGGTGTCCATTGTTCTTTTTATCGTTTTATTTTACGGACAGATGATAGTACTTTCCTTCTTCGGATACTATCAGGAGTGGGAAGGACATCCGG
Organism: Lachnospiraceae bacterium; assembly: GCA_045578965.1. GTDB lineage: Bacteria > Bacillota > Clostridia > Lachnospirales > Lachnospiraceae > UBA3766. Next base: position 522 of record JAZNLG010000172.1, read on the forward strand.
GGTATGGAGCGAAACTGATCACCTTGCTTTATCAAAACTTAAGTTGTGTGGTTTGGTTGGGAATGATATTGCTCCTTAGTATGAAAATAAAGATTCAGAATGTCGTTTTATATACGATTGGTGAAATTAGTCTGGCTCTGTATATTGTACATGAACTTGTAAAAGTTTTTGTAACGTATAGTGAGTATGTAAGCGATGTGCAGATTTTCCTATGGGTGTTAGTTGCCTCTTTTGGATTTGCCCTTGTGGTACATGCGCTTAATAGTTTCCTGATCCAACTTTTTCTGGAAGAAGAACGACCGGTAGATGATGAGTATATGACTCCGGAACTTCGTGACAGGTTAAGGGAGAAGCAAATTAAGAAAAAGAAGATTGTAGTTTCATTGATTATTTCCATAGTTATTATTAGTATTTTGGGAATTGGTGAATTGTATATAAGATTTGTACGTCCCATCGTATACTACAAGGAAGAATTGAAAACATTTGCTACGGCAGAAGTTGGCGATGAAGTGTTTTTTGGTACAATGGAGACGGACTATGTCCAAGCGGGGCTTGACAGAATAAAATGGTATGTTGCAGACAGACAGGGTGACAAACTGTTGCTGGTAAGTGCTGAAGCAGTAGACGGACATTATTATAACGATCAGATTGACGGACCGAACAATTGGGAAAATGTGGCGTTGCGTTCGCTTTTAAATCAGTATTATACGGATAGTATTAATCAGTATGAAAAAGAACTGGTGCTTTTGACTACTGTGGAAACGAAAGGTAATCCGCAGTATGATACAACCGATGGAACGGTAACGCAGGATTATATGTTTATTTTGTCTGCAGAAGAAGTGGAAATGTATTTTCCTGATGCGGAAGACAGAAAAGTAAAACCAACACCGGTGGCGGTATTCGAGCGTATCAACATAAATATCAGTAGCGGTTATAACTATGAAACGAGGGATGGTCACAGTTGGTGGTGGGTCCGTACTCCCGGGGTTGACGAGAGAAGAATAGCTTTTGTAAATGAAGAAGGCATTATTGATTATAAAGGACGTTATTGTACGGTAAGTAGCGGCGGAGTCAGACCCGCTATGTGGGTGACATGTGTGGAACCGACAGCAGAGTAAAGATAATCAAATGATATAAAAGCAATGAAAAAGGAACCTTTACAGGTTCCTTTTTTGAATCTTAGCGTTAGAACGTAATGTTCGTTAATCTGTTAAAACAATATTGCTTTTTTCTAAATTTATATTTAAGAATAGGCACATCGATAAAACTGATTAATTATAACTTGGTTACGTTTACTGCCTGAGGTCCTTTTTCGCCGTTAACTACTTCGAATTCAACTGCAGCGCCTTCTTCCAATGTCTTGAAGCCTTCCATGTTGAGTCCTGAGTAGTGTACGAATACATCATTTCCTGATTCGTCAGAAATGAAACCGTAACCCTTCTGGTTGTTAAACCACTTAACTGTACCTTTGTTCATTGTAGATACCTCCGAAAAAATATAACTGCTGTAAATATTTTACAACACAGATAGCATAGCACAATGAACCTAAAATGTAAAGATAATTCGCAACGTTTTATTGATAAAATATGGGGGATGTGGTACTCTTTTGAAAGATAAAAAGTACGAAATATCGGAAGCAAGAGCAGACAAAAAACAACCTTGCAAGTGTTTTATAATGAAAACGAATACATTGGAGAAAAGAGAATGAAGAAAATAAGTGATTTTTTAAAGGAATTTTTTATAGACGGACTGACAGGGATGGCGCAGGGGCTATTTGCTACCTTAATCATCGGAACGATTATTGTGCAGATTGGTTCTTGGATTCCGGGACAGTTCGGCGGTTATATTTTATTGATGGGGAAGGTAGCTACTGCGTTGACAGGAGCAGGTATTGGCTGTGGTGTTGCGGTGAAGTTTAAGGCAAGTCCTTTGGTTACCTTATCGGCTGTGGTTACCGGTATGACGGGGGCTTTTGCGACACAGATTTTGGCGGGGAGCGTGCTTGCGGACGGAGTAATGCATTTTAGTGGACCGGGAGAGCCTTTGGGAGCATTTCTTGCTGCGGTTTCGGGCATTTATGTAGGACGCTTGATTTCCGGTAAAACCAGACTGGATATTATACTTACTCCGTTTGTATGTATTTTGACCGGAGCGACGGTGGGACTTTTATTAGGACCGCCTATCAGTACTTTTATGAATAAAATCGGAGATTTGATTGCTCTCGGTACACAGCAGGCACCGTTTTTTATGGGTATTATTGTATCTGTATTAATGGGTATGGCATTGACTTTGCCCATCAGTTCAGCGGCTTTGGGTGTGATTTTAAATCTTACCGGTATTGCGGCCGGTGCGGCTACGGTAGGATGTTGTGCGAATATGGTGGGTTTTGCGGTGGCAAGTTACCAGGATAATAAGTGGAATGGTTTGTTAGCCCAGGGGCTTGGAACCAGTATGCTTCAGATGGGTAATATTGTGAAGAAACCTGTCATTTGGCTTCCGGCAATTATTTCCAGTGCAATTATGGGACCGATTTCAACCATGATTTTTAAATTCCAGAACAACGCGGTAGGTTCCGGTATGGGAACTGCAGGCTTGGTAGGACCGATTAACGCATATAATGTTATGGTGGAAACGGGACTTGACCCGGCATTGGCAATTTTGGAAGTGTTGTTGCTCTGCTTTATTTTGCCGGGACTTTTGGCGTGGGGTGTGGCATCCTTAATGCGTAAGATGAAATGGCTAAAGAATGGGGATATGAAGTTATCGTCATAAATATGAAACGATAAATGAGATATTGTTTTCATTGAAATAGAACATACTTTATTAGTTTAAAGTGATAAAAAAATAAAGAAAAACTATTGACAATCAAAATGAGAGTGCTATAATGAACACGAATAAAACTTGTAGGAGACAGAAATGAGTAGATTTGTAAATTTCTTTTTTACATACTTTTACTTTTACTTTATTAAGCAATTTAATAAGGTTTCTCTGTCGTGCAATTAACAAGGTTTTTATAAAAGTAAGATTTAAACCGGTGTTTCGCAGAGAAATACCGGTTTTTTGTATGATTGGATGAATCCAATCATACAACGCTCCGCGAGGATGCGCACCTCGCGGAAAGGAAAAAGCACTAACGTGCCCGCTCGGGCGCAGAGAATGTGTTGAACACATTCTCTATTGTTAATAGCGGTTGGCAAATGAAAGCTAAACCAAAAGTGATTGAATAAAAAGAAAAGAGGACAACAAAATGATTATTGTATTAAAGTCAAATCCAAACCCGGAGCAGTATGAACATTTAAAGAAATGGTTAGAAGACAAAGGTCTTGATATCCATAAAACACAAGGTATTCATTCCACTATTTTAGGTCTTGTAGGTGATACTTCTAAGGTAGATATCGATTTGGTATCCGCTATGGAAATCGTAGATACTGTTAAGCGTATTCAGGAGCCTTACAAGGCTGCAAACCGTAAGTTCCATCCCTTGGATACTGAAATTACCGTTGAGAATACCAAAATCGGTGCAGGACATTTTGCAATGATCGCAGGTCCCTGTTCCGTAGAGACAGAAGAGCAGATTATCGGCATTGCTAAGGCTGTTAAGGCAGCGGGTGCAACCATGCTTCGCGGCGGTGCATTCAAACCCCGTACTTCACCCTATGCATTCCAGGGCTTGGGCGGCGATGGTATCAAGCTTTTATTGGAAGCAAAGAAAGAGACAGGACTTCCCATTGTTACCGAAATTATGGACTTATCCCAGCTTGATTTATTCGAAGATGTGGACGTAATTCAGGTTGGTGCAAGAAATATGCAGAACTTCCAGTTACTAAAAGAATTGGGCCATACCAAGAAACCCATTCTTTTAAAGAGAGGTTTGTCAAGTACCATTCAGGAATTACTGATGAGTGCGGAATACATTATGGCAGGCGGAAATGAAGACGTTATTCTTTGCGAAAGAGGTATCAGAACCTTCGAAACCGCAACCAGAAATACCCTTGATATTTCGGCTGTACCTGTTTTAAAAGAAAAGACACACTTACCGATTGTCATTGACCCTTCACACTCTACGGGT
>JAZNLG010000173.1:0-5408 GCA_045578965.1 Lachnospiraceae bacterium
TCCACATATTGCTTGGTATACAGTTTCGATAATTCCGGGTTATGGAACTGTTCAATCGTCAGCATTTTACGAAACCGGCTTGCATAGTCATCATGTAAAAAATGCATAAACAGCCCGATACCCATTTGTACCAATGCATCCTCTGATATTCCGGCAAACATTTGGGCATCGGCAGTCGCATCGTTGCCATTCATATTAAGGGCTTCCGCCTGCGCATCATATCTTTGCTTCATTTCATCTAAAATTGCATTAAAAATATCCTGCTTACTTTTATAATGCTTATAAAGAGACGGCGCTTTGATTCCCACCGCCTCTGCAATCTGACCTACGTATACATTTCCGTAGCCTTTTTCTGCAAATAAAGTTAGGGCTTCATCTAGAATTCGTTGTTTTGTAGTCATTCTTTCACCTCTTGGCTAATTCTGATTAGCCTTATTATAGGCTAACTTCAATTAGCCGTCAAGATGTTTTAATATTATTATTTTAAAAATCACCGTTCTTTTGTCACAATTTGTCGACGTCTTACGTCTTTTGTCACTAATAGTTTCTTGATATAATAAAGCCGGTAGCACTTGGCTACCGGCAATCGTGTTACAGGATGGTTGGCCTCCTATCTACATAGGATAAGGAGGTGATGCTTATGAAAAATCATTTTGATTTCAGAAATTTGCTGACTTTCGGCATATTTCTTTTGGCATTGCTCACATTTGTTTTTACATTTGGTCAGTAAGGCTACATAAGTAAAAAACCTCCCCTGTACTTTGCCCGAGTCAGGAAGGTTTTTTACTTCTACACTTGGCCAACCACTCTGTGGCGATTGCCTTTTATGATTGTATTATAACAAATTTATCAAATATTACAAGTTATTTATATTAAAAGCTTTTCTGTGCTTTCTTTTATCTCTAGTGCGATAAATCCACACTTCTTACCGCCTCTCTCACTTTCAAAACAAAGGTAGGCGATACGGACAATTCGTCAATTCCCATACGAAGGAATCTTTCTGTCAAGCTGGTATCTGCTGCCAACTCGCCGCAAATTCCAATCCAGGCACCGTGTTTGTGGGCACTCTGTGCCGCGAATTCAATCAATCGTAAAATCGCTTCGTGATGGGTATCGCAGAACTCCTCGATTTCGGGATTCTGACGGTCCACCGCCAATGTATACTGGGTCAAATCGTTGGTTCCCACGCTGAAGAAGTCCACCATAGGCGCCAGCAAATCACTAATTACCGCAGCCGCAGGGGTTTCAATCATAATGCCCAATTCCACGTTATCTGAAATTTCGATGTTTTCTTTCACCAGTTCGGCTCTTACTTCCGCGCAGATTGCAAGAATCTTCTCAAGTTCGCTAACGCTCGTAATCATGGGAAACATAATGCCAAGATTACCGTAGGCCGATGCACGATATAATGCACGGAGCTGTGTTTTAAAAATCTCCGGTCTTGTTAAACAAATACGGATTGCACGATAGCCAAGGGCAGGATTTTCTTCCTTCGCAAGGTTAAAATAATCCACCTGCTTGTCAGCACCGATATCCAGAGTACGGATAATAACTTTCTTGCCTGCCATGCTCTCAAGCACCTTTTTATAGGCTGCAAACTGCTGCTCTTCCGTAGGATAATCATTGCTTTCCAAATATAAAAACTCACTTCGGAATAAGCCGATTCCACCTGCATCATTTAAAAGTACCGCACCTATATTGTCTACGCTTCCGATGTTGGCATAGATGTTAATCTTTTTGCCGTCCAGGGTAACGTTTTCCTTGCCTTTTAACTCCTGCAAAAGTTTCTTCTTTTCTTCATCTTCCTTTTGCTTCTTCTCAAGTCTGGCCGTAGTTTCTTCATCGGGACTAATGAATATTTCTCCGGTAAAACCGTCTACAATTGCACTGTCGCCATCTTTTATTTCAGATAAAAATGCGTCGCCCAAGCCAATAATTGCAGGAATATTCATATTTCTTGCCAAAATTGCAGTATGTGAATTGGAAGAACCATGTGCGGTTACGAAAGCAAGCACTTTTTCTTTGTCCAGAAGCACTGTCTCGCTGGGGGCCAAATCGTCGGCACAAATGATGACCTTATCGTCGCCCAAAGCATTATCGCTTCCGCCGGCCTGGAGATTGCGGATCAAGCGGTTGGAAATATCCCTAATGTCAGCTGCACGTTCCTTCATGTATGCATCGTCCATAGCACCGAACATTTCCGCAAAGTTGTCAGAAGTAACTGCTACGGCATATTCTGCATTTACAGACTGTGTCTCAATGATGTTGCAGATAGAGTCATTGTAATCCATATCCTCAAGCATCATCATATGAATTTCAAAAATCTGTGCGTTAGCTTCACCTACTTCCACCAAAGCCTTGTCATAGATTTCCTGTAACTGCTCTGTTGCAAGAGCCTTCGCAGCTTCTACACGCTGTTTCTGCGCCTCGGTATCTTCAATTCTTTCTCTTTTTACAGAGACTTCCTGACGCTTAAAAATCGATATTTTACCAATGGCTACCGCCCCATAAACACCTTTACCGGTATATTTCTTCATAATCTACTCTCCAAATCCGCTTTCAAACATGCCTGCAATTTCATCAAGCACTGCCTGCTCATCTGCACCGTCACATACGATTTCTACTGTGCTGCCGCATTTGATGCATGCAGACATAATCTGCATAACAGCCTTTGCGTTTACGCTTTTATCATTTACATTTAAAGTTACGTTACATTCTTTATGAGCTGCTGCCGCCTTAGCAAGAAGACCTGCGGGACGCATATGCATTCCTTGCGCATTGATTACATTTACTGTTTTTGCTACCATGATTTTCCTCCGTTTTAAAGCGATTTCACGCCAAATTCTTTTATATTAATATTATCCTTTTTTATTTGTATTATTTCAACTATTCAGAACCATATTCACATGGCTCTGAATAGTTTTATAACTTATTTCTGAACTTTCTTCTTTAATAATCCGAGTAAAAGCATACCTACTAAAGAACCAACTGCTAATGCAAGGAGGTAGAAAGGCCAGTTACCTACTACAGCGAATACGAAGATACCGCCGTGAGGAGCCATAAGTGTACAGTTGAATGCCATTGATAAAGCACCTGCTACACCTGCACCGATCATACAAGAAGGAATTACTCTTAAGGGATCTGCTGCAGCGTAAGGGATTGCACCTTCTGTAATGAAGGAAAGACCCATAATGTAGTTAACAGGACCGCTCTTTCTTTCTTCTTCAGTGAACTTATTCTTGAAGAAGGTTGTTGCAAGTGCAATTGCGATAGGAGGAACCATACCACCAACCATAACTGCTGCCATTACATCATAGTTTCCGGAAGCAATTGCTGCTGTACCGAATACGTAAGCTGCCTTGTTGAAGGGGCCACCCATATCGATTGACATCATAGCACCTAATACACAACCAAGGAGAATCTTACTGCTGCCGCCCATGTTGGTTAAGAAATCAGCAAGAGCTGTGTTTAACATACCCATGAAAGGATTTACTGCACACATAACTACTGCGATTAAGCCAAGTCCTACGAGGGGATAAATCAATACAGGCTTGATACCGTTTAATGCATCCGGCATCTTATCGCAAAGCTTTTCAAGGCCAAGCATTAAGTAACCGCCTACGAAACCTGCAAACAATGCGCCAAGGAAACCGGAAGGAATGTCGCCGCCAATGCTTGCGAAAGTACATCCTAAAGTTGCCATATAACCGCCTACAAGACCAACTAAGAAACCGGGTCTGTCAGCAATACTCTTTGCGATGAATGCTGCAAGTACGGGAACCATAAAGTTAAAAGCAAATCCGCCCACATTCTTGAAGAATGCTGCTGCCGCTGTGTAAGTACCAAAGTTACCGTCCTGAGGTGCACCTGCGATGGTATCGATTAAGAATGCAAGTGCGATAAAAATACCGCCTGCTACGGTGAAGGGTAACATGTTGGATACACCATTCATCAAATGCTTGTAAATCTTTCTTCCGAAACTTTCTGTTTCCTTGGAAGATGCCTCTGCTTTTGCACCCTGATGCTTGTAAACGGGAGCATCGCCGGATACAATTTTATTGATTAATTCTTCGGGCTTCTTAATACCGTCAGATACTTTGGTTGCAATTAATTTCTTGCCATCGAAACGTGACATTTCAACGCTTTTATCTGCTGCTACGATGATACCGTCACATTCTTCAATTTCTTTAGCGGTAAGAACATTCTTCGCACCGCCGGAACCATTGGTTTCTGCTTTTACGGTAATGCCAAGCTTCTTGCCGGCCTTCTCAAGTGCTTCTGCTGCCATATATGTATGAGCAATACCTGTAGGACATGCTGTTACTGCAAGTACACGGAATGCTGCTTCAGACTTTGTTTCTGCCACTGCTGTTGCCTCCTCGGGATATTTTTCTTTTTCAGTTGCATCAATGATATCCAGGAATTCCTTTGCATCCTTTGCTGCAAGTAATTTGCCGCGGAATTCTTCATCCATAAGGATTGTCATTAATCTGGATAAAACTTCCAAATGTACATCTCCGTCGTTGGGAGCTGCAATCATGAATAAAAGGTTAGAAGGCTGTTCATCAAGTGCTTCATAATCCACACCTGCAGGAACTGTCATAGCTGCCAATGAAGGAGCCTTAACCGCTTCACTCTTTGCGTGAGGAATTGCAATTCCTTCACCTACTGCTGTGGAACCCATTTCTTCACGTGCAAGAATGCCCTTTTTGTAAGCATCCGCATCTGCAATGTTCCCACCCTTAACCTGCAAATCAACCAGCATATCAATGGCTTCTGTTTTGCTTGCAGGGCTTGCGTTTAACGCAATACTCTCTGTTTTTAACAAGTCAACAATACGCATTTTAAATACCTCCTTAAAATCTATGACTGCAATTGTGCAAGCAGTCGGTCAATATCTTCTCTCTTTGCAAGGCCGTCCGCAAACGCCGTTGCTCCTCCTGTTGCTGTTCCTAACTTCAAGGCAAATTCGTAATCTCCGTCTTTGGATCCTGCGAGGAATCCGGCCACCATGGAATCACCGGCTCCTACAGAATTTCTTACGGTTCCCTTACATACATCGCAAAAATGTTCTTTTCCGTTTTCGTCGATGAGTAACGCACCGTCCCCGGCCATTGAGACAAGCACGTTTCTTGCTCCCATTTCCTGAAGTTTTCTTGCATACTGCGCAATTTCTTCATTGGTTTGTAAGGTTACATTAAATAACTCGCCAAGCTCATGATTATTAGGCTTAACAAGGAAGGGTTTAAATTTCATAACACGGAGTAAAAGTTCTCCGGTTGCATCCACAACTGCTTTGATGTTTTTACCGCTTAAGTACTGTAAAATCTGTTCATAAATGTCTGCAGGCAGTGTGTTTGGAATGCTTCCTGCCAAAACAATGGTGTCGCCGTCTTTTAAGCAATCCA
>JAZNLG010000174.1:0-10618 GCA_045578965.1 Lachnospiraceae bacterium
GAAGGCCGGTGATAGTCTTGTGGTATTTGATGCCGAAGATTATGCTTTTTCGTTAAGAGAAGTGGAACTGGAGGATCAGATTACAAACAATTCTTATCAGGGAAATCTTTTGGATTACAATGACGCGAAAGCAAAACTCGCGCAGGCAAGAGCGGATGTACTGAAGTATTCCGAATTGGTTGTAGTTCAGCAGTCTGTAGTGGATAAAATGGTAAAAGACGTTACAGACACCAATGCAATTAATATGGCAAATTTGCAGACTGAGATTTATAAGGCACAAAAGGAAATTGCGGATATGACATATTATATTCAGAATGCCGCAGAACTTGGATTAACACCTGAGCAGTTGGATGAATATAAGAAAAAAATCAATGAATGTGAGTTAAACATCAACGCATGGAGTTTTGAAATGAATCAGATTTCCAGCGGAAGCCATGCATATAATCAGCAGAAAACCCTGACCGAGAATCAGAATGTTTTGGCAGATTATAAGGCAGAATTAGAAAAGGCGAAAGCACAGGTGGAAAGTTACGAAGCGGCACTCGGAAACAAATATGATGCGGAAAATATTGTATTAAACGGTGAATTAAATACAATGCGTACCGGTGAGGCATATGAAAATATGCTTGCTTGTCAGGATGGTGTCAAAGCAGAATTTGATGGTGTTATTACCGCATGCAATGTGGAAGCAGGAACACAATCCGTGGCAGGTTCGGTTATGATTACACTGGCAAGTTTGGAAGATGTAAGAGTAACATTCAGCATCAGTAAGAGCGGCTTAAAAGAAGTAGAATTAGGGCAGAAAGCGATTGTTGAAATTCTTGATAAAGAATATAATGCAACGGTTACCCGAATCAACAGCATTGCAACCGCAGGAAGCAACGGAAGTACCAGCATTACGGTAGAAGTAAGTTTGGATAAACCGGATACTGATATTTATCTTGGATTGGATGCAAAAGTAAAATTGACAACAGCATCCAAAACGGATGTAGTAATGCTTCCCGTAGAATCCGTAAGTGCGGATAAAGAGGGTGAATTTGTATATCTTGTTGTGGACGGAATTGTAGAAAAGAGATATATCACCCTTGGTATTTCTTCTGATGAGTACGTGGAAATTGTAGATGGATTGGAAGAAACAGATCAGGTAATCAGCATGGTATCTTCTGATTTGGAAGAGGGTATGCCGGTAATGGCAATGCCTGAAATGGAAATGGAAGATATGGAAATGTTAATGGAAGGAATGTAAATTGTTAAGGAATGAGGAGTTAATATGTCTCAGTTAATGGAATATATTAAAATTGCCTGGCTATCCATTCGCAATAACAAAGGCCGTTCTTTTCTTACCATGATTGGTATTATCATCGGTATATCTTCGGTTATTCTGATTGTTGCCATCGGTAATGGAGTTAAAACGTCTGTACTTGACGGTATCAACGGAATGTTTGCGGGTCAGTTATATATTATGGCTTGGGAAGAAAGTGAATCCGGAGAATATATCTGGTTCACGCCGGAAGATGTGGAAGCGGTTCGTGAGAAGATAGACAATGTCAAGGCGGTTATGCCGGTGGCAAACCAGTATGGTGTTACCGCAAACTGGAAGAGGGATTATACCACATGGATTACGGCATCTTCACCGGATTATATGTATGCCATGCCGGAGCCGATTTTACACGGACGGTATTTTAGTTGGGAAGAATATGAGGACGCCAGTCCGGTTTGTGTTATTTTAGAGGAAAGTGCCATTAATTTATTCGGTAGCGCGGATATTGTAGGTGAAAGTATTGAAGTGACCATTGGCGATGCTATTGTGGATTTGCGAATTGTAGGTGTAAGAGCGAAGTCAGACAATGCAGTAAAAACAATGATGTATTATTATGATGAAGTGGAAATTGAGATGCCTGTTACCACAATGGATAACTTGACCGGTTGGGGAATGGGCGAAGAATTTGATAACTTCCTTGTAATTGCGGAAACACCGGAACATTCCAGTCAGGTTGCGAAGGATTGTATCAGCTTGATGGAAGCAAGAAAAGACGTGCGAGGACAGCAGGTAATTACAACAGACGAATTTGCGTCTGTTACCAAGCAGATTAATAGTATTATCAACTACATTACAATTTTTATATCTTTAGTAGCAGCTATTTCGCTGGTGGTAGGCGGTATCGGTGTTATGAATATTATGCTGGTATCCGTAACCGAACGTACTTCGGAAATCGGTATCCGTAAAGCGCTTGGCGCAAGAACCGGTTCCATTATGATTCAGTTCCTGGCAGAAGCAGCGATGATAACATTACTTGGCGGTGTGCTGGGGATGCTGTTTGGCTGGGGCGGCGCTGCTGCGGTTTGTAAAATTGCTTCCCTGTTTTTGGGAATGGATATTATTGCGTACATTGATGCGGCAACAGTGTTTGGCGTAGCGGCTTTTTCAAGTGTAATCGGTATTTTCTTCGGAATTTATCCGGCAAAGAAAGCGGCGAATTTGAGCCCGATTGAAGCGTTGCGTCATGAATAAGGCAGTAAAAGTATTTGATGAGCAGATAGTATTTTATAAAAGAAAAATGCCACGGAGGCATAAATGAGTAAGTTTTTAGATTATATTAAAATTGCATTTGCAAATATCAAAATGAATAAAGTCCGTTCGGCGCTGACTATGCTTGGCCTTGTCATCGGTATTTCTTCGGTGGTGTTGACCATATCTACAGGCAACGGTTTTCGTGACAGTATCTACAATACTTTGAATGATATGGTAGGAAACAGTATTTATTTGCTGGCTGCTGATGAGAACGAGTATATTACTGATGCGGATATTAAGGCAATTGAAGAGAAGGTCAGAAACGTCAAAGGCGTCACGATGGATATAACAATCTGGGTGGATGTGGAAAGCGAAAGCAGGTTTGCTCCAAGTGAAGTAAACGCCAGATTCGGAACCCCGGCGCTTCAATACCTGTATAAAGAACCTTTGGTTCGCGGACGTTATTTCACACAGGAAGAGTATGATGATTGTGAACCGGTTTGTGTAGTGCCGGAGGCTACGGCCAAAGCATTCTTTGGTTCTACGGATGTTCTGGGTGAGACCCTGGAAGTGGAATTATATGGTGGTTTCTACAATTTAAAGATTGTGGGTGTCAGGGAAGACAGCGAATCATCTGCAACACAGTTATTATACGGAACAGGAAAATACACAATAGAAGTACCCCATTCGCTTATTAGCGAAAGCCTTGGTGCTTATGGTGTCAGTCTGGATCATTTTATGATTTATATCCTGGCGGATTCCCAGGAGAATGTTGCCCAGGTGGCGAATGATTCGGTCAATCTTGTTACGGCCAGACATGATGCGCGTGGCGAAGGTAAATTTGAAGTGTTACGTTTTGATTCGGTGTTGGAAGGTTTTAGCGCGATTTTAAATGTGATTACGATTTTTATCGTAATGATTGCCATGATTTCATTGCTGGTAGGCGGTATCGGTATTATGAACATTATGCTGGTATCCGTAACGGAACGTACCAAGGAAATCGGTATCCGTAAAGCGCTTGGAGCGCGAACGGGAAGCATTCTGTTCCAGTTCCTGGTAGAGGCGGGCACGATTTCGTTATTGGGCGGTATTATAGGTATTCTTGTCGGTATCGGCGGCTCTACGGTGATTTGTTCATTGGCGGGAAGTATTGCAAAGATGAGTATTGTGGCGGATTACAATCCCTTTTTTATCCTTGCGGTTGCGTTGTTCTCCAGCGGAATCGGCGTGTTTTTCGGATTGTATCCCGCAAGGAAAGCGGCAAAACTTACACCGATTGAAGCATTGCGCAGAAAGTAAATATAAAACCTGTATCTTTTTGTGATAAAAGAATGAAAAGATGCAGGTTTTTTTCTTTTCTCTTTCAAAAGTTTAGGTTTTGTGTTATGCTATTCTGGATTAAGAATGCACAGAAAGTTGAGGCGTTGATTTTGGATTTGGAATTTGACGTAAAAATTACTACAGGTGTTTTATATGATTTTAAAATTCAACATACTTATAAGAAGCCGATTACCATTTTAGCGACGGCTTTGGGATTTTTCTCAATATATTTATTTTTTGTTCGGGAAGATACTGCGCGTTTCCTGTTTTTGATTTTGGGAATTGCGTTTATTGTATATGAGCCGTTAATGGCAATTTATCATTCTTATATACAAGCAAAATTAACACCGGCATTTCAGCAACCGTTACATTACAGATTCTGTGAAGAAGGAATTGAAATCAGCCAGAACGGTGAGACACAGATGGCGAATTGGGATCAGTGTGTAAAAGCCTGCAATACAAGAAAGAGTATTTTTGTGTATACTTCCAAGGTAAATGCCTTTATTTTTCCGCGTGTTGATCTGGGAAATCAAGCAGAAGATGTGATTGCATATATTGCAAAACATGTTTCGCCGGAAGTGATGAAGATTCGTTTTTAATGAAGGATAGAGTTATGATATATGAAACATTCAGTGCCGAAGAAACGTTTGCACTGGGCAAAGAACTGGGACAAAATGCAAAAGCCGGCAGCGTGTATGCCTTGATTGGGGATTTGGGTGTCGGGAAGACTGTTTTTACCCAGGGCGTGGCGGCCGGTTTAGAGATTAAAGAGCATATTAACAGTCCGACGTTTACCATTGTACAGGTGTATGAAGAAGGAAGACTTCCTTTTTATCATTTCGATGTGTATCGCATCGGGGATCCGGAAGAGATGGAAGAAATCGGATATGAAGATTATTTTTACGGTGAAGGAGTCTGCTTTGTGGAGTGGGCGAATTTGATTGAAGAACTGATGCCGGAGAATACGGTTACCGTAACGATTGAGAAGAATCCGGAACAGGGTTTTGATTATCGCAGAATCACCATTGAATAGAAGGTTTATGAAAGTATTTATTTTTGTAAGATATAAGAAGGCAGTGCCAAGGCACTGATAAAACAGAGGATTGCTATGAAACTGATAGGAATTGACAGTTCCGGCCTTGTGGCCTCCGTTGCCATTATGGAAAACGATAAACTGGTGGCGGAATATACCATTAATAATAAGAAGACCCATTCTCAGACGCTTCTTCCTATGTTGGAGGAAATTGTCAAAAATGCAGGTCTGGAGATGAAGGAAATTGATGCCATTGCCATTGCGGCGGGACCGGGCTCTTTTACCGGCCTTCGTATCGGCGCGGCTACGGCCAAGGGACTTGGTCTGGCGTTAAAGAAACCGATTGTGGCGGTGTCAACTTTGGATGCGCTTGCTTACAATTTATATGGGACAGACAGTCTGGTATGCCCCATCATGGATGCAAGACGTAACCAGGTATATACAGGCATCTATGAATTCGTTTCGGAAGATACGGAATGCAATAGCGAGACAAAGAACGGCGGATTGTTTGGTAAATACGGATTAAATATTATAAAAGAACCCTGTGCGGTGCCGATTGAAGAAATTGCGGATGCGTTAAATGCGTTGAATAGAGAAGTGATTTTTCTCGGAGACGGCGTGCCTGTTTTTGCAGAGCAGTTACAGAATCTTATGAAAGTAAGTTATTCTTTTGCACCGGGCCATCTCAGACTGCAGAAGGCGGGATGCGTGGCAAGTCTCGGTATAGAAAAGTTCAAAGCCGGTATCTGTGAGGATGCGGCAGAACACTCGCCGGAGTATCTGAGATTGTCACAGGCAGAACGTGAAAGAAAGGAAGCCGGACTTTTATGATAATTCGAAGAATGGTGCCCGGTGATACAGAAGCGGCAGCAGGTTTGGAGGCTGAGAATTTCAGTGAACCTTGGTCAGCCAATTCTTTTATGGAAGAGATTATAAAAGATACGTCGTTGTATTTGGTAGCCTGTGAAGAGGATACGTTGGTAGGAGTTTGCGGACTGGTTGCTTCTTTTGATGAAGGCGAAGTATTGAACGTATCGGTCAAAAAAGAATGTCGCAAGCAGGGAATTGCATTGCGGATGTTACAGCAATTACTGGAAGAGGCAGAACGTATGGGGATTAAGCATTTTACTTTGGAAGTAAGAGAAGGAAATGTGCCGGCAAGAGCATTGTATGAGAAACTTGGGTTTGTATGTGAAGGAATTCGCCCCGGTTTTTATAGGAATCCCACAGAGAATGCAGCGATATATTGGTTACATAAGGAATAAAAGTTCCTGTATTTCCCACTAGGAAGTAAGTATTGTGTTCGGTATAATTTTACATAATGACACCCTTTTAACGTAGGCTGTCATAAACAGACAGAGTGGAGGCGTACCGATGAGGGAATATAACGAAGAACAACAGAAATTAAGCAGAGTTGTTTGCAACGGCTGCGGCAAAGAAATGGAAGTAGAGAACGGTATTCTGATGGAAGGAGCATTTCATTCGGACTGGATGTTCGGATATTTTTCCAAAAGGGACCGGGAAAAGCACGATTTTGATTTGTGCGAAGAGTGTTATGAGAGAATAACCAAAGAGTTTGCAGTACCGCCTACGGTAACGGTGGTGACGGAACTTTTATAAAAATGCAGTGAAGGTGAACTATGTTAGATGTATGTCTTTTGGGAACCGGAGGAATGATGCCCCTGCCTTACAGGTGGCTGACTTCGTTGATGGTTCGTTACAATGGAAAAAGCATATTGATTGATTGTGGGGAAGGAACCCAGATTGCAATGAAAGAAAAGGGATGGAGCCCGAAACCCATCGACGTGATTTGTTTTACCCATTATCACGCGGACCACATCAGCGGTCTGCCGGGAATGTTTCTTACCATGGGCAACGCAGAACGTACGGAACCTTTGCTTTTGATTGGCCCGAAGGGATTGGAAAGAGTTGTGACGGCGCTTCGCACCATTGCACCGGAACTGCCGTTTGAGATTCAGTATATGGAGCTTACAAGCCCGCAGCAGTCCGTTGACTTGGGTGGTATTAAGTTGAATGCGTTTAAGGTAAATCATAATATTCCGTGTTACGGTTACAGTTTGGAGGTGGAACGTGCCGGTATGTTTGATGTTGAACGGGCAAAGGCACAGGAGATTCCGCAGAAGTTTTGGAATAAGTTGCAAAAAGGCGAAGTGATTGAGGCGGAAGGCATTACCTATACGCCCGATATGGTGCTTGGCGCACCGCGAAAGGGTTTGAAAGTGACCTATACCACGGACACCAGACCTTGCGAAAGCATTGCGGAGAATGCCAAGGATTCGGATCTTTTTATCTGTGAAGGCATGTACGGAGAAGAAGATAAGGTAGCAAAAGCCAAAGAATATAAGCATATGACCTTTTATGAGGCGGCAGAACTGGCAAAACGCAGCAATGTTAAGGAGATGTGGCTGACGCATTACAGTCCGTCGCTGGTTCGTCCGGAAGATTATATGAAGAAAGTGCGCAAAATCTTTCCCAATTCCCATGCGGGGAAAGACGGTAAAAGCGTAGATTTGATGTTTGAAGATTAAAATAAAACGGAAAGGAGGGATAAAAGTGAAGAACAGATATAAATCGCTGGCAATTATTATTGTGATTTTATTCGTTGTAGCAGTGCTGGGTGTTTTTATTTACATCAATAATAAACCCAAAACCGAGACTACAGAGGAGAATGTAGTGATTTCCAATGTGGACAATGTGGTTCTTCGTAATCTTGAATTGAATTATCCCCCCACGCCGAAGGAAGTTTTAAAATATTACAGTGAAATCACAATGTGTTTTTACGAAGAGAATTTGAGCGAGGAAGACCTAGTAAAACTGGCACAGACCGCAAGAAAGTTATACGATGCGGAATTGTGTGCCGGAGTAACGGAAGAAGAGTATATTGAGAGCCTGCGGGAGGATATTCTGGAGTTTAATTCCATAGGTGTCGTAGTGTCCGGCTATACGGTATCGGCCAGTACGGATGTGGAGGAATTCGCAATGGACGGTCGTGAATATGCACGTTTGTATGCAACCTATCGTTTACGTCAGGGAACAGAGTACATCTATTCCAATGAAGTGTTCATTATGCGTAAGGACGAGGACGGACATTGGAAAATTCTCGGTTGGGAACTGTTGGAAGAAGAGGAAGTAGAATCACTTCAGGAAACAGTGGAATCATAAGTGTATTTATAAAAGGTTGAAATAAAAATGGATAAAGATGTTTTGATATTGGCAATTGAAAGTTCCTGCGACGAAACTGCGGCAGCAGTGGTCAAAAACGGCAGGGAAGTTCTTTCCAATGTGATTTTTTCTCAAATTGATTTGCATACGGTATATGGTGGCGTGGTGCCGGAGATTGCATCACGCAAACATATTGACAAGATTAACCAGGTAATTGAAGAAGCACTGCAAAAAGCCGGAGTGACGTTGGAAGATCTTTCTGCGATTGCGGTAACCTACGGACCGGGTTTGGTAGGGGCACTTTTGGTGGGCGTATCTGCGGCGAAGGCTATTGCGTTTGCCACCGGACTGCCTTTGATTGGTGTACATCATATTGAGGGCCATATTTCGGCAAATTATATTGCGAATCCTACGTTGGAGCCTCCTTTTGTATGTTTGGTGGTTTCCGGCGGACACACGCATTTGGTATCGGTCAAAGACTATGGCGAATATGAAATTCTCGGACGCACAAGAGATGATGCTGCGGGAGAGGCTTTTGATAAGGTAGCACGTGCTATTGGCCTTGGTTATCCGGGCGGACCCAAAATTGATAAAATATCCAAAGAAGGGAATCCGGAAGCGATTCGTTTTCCCAGAGCCAAAGTGGGAGACGGTGAATATGATTTCAGTTTCAGCGGCTTGAAATCGGCAGTGTTGAATTACTTAAATGGCTGTCAGATGAAGGGTGAGGAAATCAATACCGCGGATGTGGCAGCTTCGTTCCAACAGGCTGTTATAGATGTTCTGGTGGGTCATTCCATGGATGCCATTGAAAAATACAACTTGGATAAGTTTGCAATAGCAGGTGGTGTTGCGTCTAACGGTTCGTTGCGTAAGGCTTTTGAAGAGGCCTGCGCCAAGAAAGGTGTTGAGTTCTTTTTGCCCCCTCCGGTTTTGTGTACCGACAATGCGGCAATGATTGGTGCGGCTGCTTATTATGAGTATATCAAAGGCATTCGCCATGGCTATGATTTGAATGCGGTACCGAATTTGAAATTGGGCGAGAGAGTGTAGCAGGAAGAATTTTATAGAAGTTAAAAATGTTTATCAAAAGCATGTTGGCATAGACCGACATGCTTTTATATCCCTTAATCGCAGAGATTGCGAAGTATGATGAGAAAGGAATGAACATATGGGCAAAACAGTTGCGATTGTGTTGGCAGCGGGCAGAGGCAAAAGAATGCAGTCCGATGTGGCAAAACAGTATTTATTGATAAAAGGAAAGCCGGTTCTTTTTTATTCGTTAAAAGCATTTGAAGACAGTGTAGTGGATGAAATTATTCTGGTGACCGCAGAGAGTGAAATTACATATTGTAAGGAAGAGATAGTGGAAAAGTATAATTTCAATAAGGTAAGCCGAATTGTAGCCGGCGGTAAGGAGCGTTATCATTCGGTGCATAACGGATTGAAAGCCTGCGATGATGCGCAGATTGTACTGATTCATGACGGCGCAAGACCTTTTGTAAATGATGAGATTATTGAGCGTAATATTGCCATGGTGAAAGAATACGGTGCCTGCGTGACCGGTATGCCTGTAAAAGATACCATCAAAATTGCCGATGAGTCCGGATTTGTAAAAGAGACACCGAGACGTGATTTGATTTGGGCAGTTCAAACACCGCAGACGTTTCAATATCCTTTGATTAAAAATGCCTACGATACGTTCCTTAATAAAGAAGAAGCGCATTGTAAGCAGTACAACGTGACGGATGATGCCATGGTGGCTGAAATTTTTGGCGGCCTCAAGGTGAAATTGGTGGAAGGCAGTTATAATAATGTAAAAATTACTACGCCGGAAGATATGGTGCTTGCAGAAGCAATTTTGGAATAATATGTATATCTTCCTATGTGGTTGGACATATTTGTAAATGTGTCGGGAGAAATTGTAAAACCATTTAGAAACATTATGGACCGGACGAAAACAAACCATTAAAAGTCCGTTCATTATTTAAAAATATAAATTTTATAAAAAAATAAAAAAATCAGTTGACATCGCAAATTATATTTGCTAGAATACATTTTGCGCTGACAAAAAAGCGCGCATGGAGAGGTATCGAAGTGGTCATAACGAGGCGGTCTTGAAAACCGTTTGTCCGCAAGGGCACGTGGGTTCGAATCCCACCCTCTCCGTTTGCACCTCGCAGTCAAGAAGTTAATGATTATGATTTAGCTTATTTGGAGAAGTACCCAAGAGGCTGAAGGGGCTCCCCTGGAAAGGGAGTAGGTCGTTAATAGCGGCGCGAGGGTTCAAATCCCTCCTTCTCCGTTAACATCGAAAGATGTAGCGGTCATGGAAATTGAACATGGCAAAGTACCTTGACAAATAAACAGCAATCCAACCCTGAAAATTCAAGTAAGCAACGAGCAGTGGCAAGATGAAAGATGGGACACAAATTATGCTTGCATAAATTTGTGGCACAGATTTCAGATTGATAGGGCGACCGCCCGTGACGAAATAAGTGCGAAGCACTTATGAGTTCGCATTGCGAGTATCTGATACTCAAGTTGCTAAGAGAACAATTCAGAGAAAG
>JAZNLG010000175.1:0-2402 GCA_045578965.1 Lachnospiraceae bacterium
TCATAAAAACTTCATCAGGTGTTTTATATAAAATCCTGCGTATTTTTACATATTTTAGTTCTCGTAATTCAAAGGATCCTCGTCTGCAATAATGGCAGTTCCGATACCCTTCTTGGTAAAGATTTCAAGTAACAGGCAGTGAGGCATACGACCGTCCAAAATATGTACTCTGCTTACACCGCTTTCAATTGCTGATGTACAGTTATTCAACTTAGGCAACATACCGCCGCCGATAATGCCGCTGTCAATTAATTCTCGTGCCTGAGATGCACTGATTCTTGAGATAAAAGTGCTCTTATCATTGATATCACGATACAGGCCTTCAATATCAGTTAAGAACGCCAATTTCTCTGCACCTACAGCCTTGGCAATTTCACAAGCTGCGTCATCCGCATTAATATTATAACTCTGGAAATTGTCATCCAAACCGATGGGTGCTACGATAGGAAGGAAGTCCTTCTCTAACAAATCAAATAAAATCTTGGTATCCACAGACTTAATGTCACCGACAAAACCGATATCCTTGCCGTCAGAATACTTTTTATCTACTTTTAAAAGTCCGCCGTCTTTACCGCTGATACCTACTGCCTTAACACCAAGTTCCTGCACCATGGATACAAGGCTCTTGTTTACTTTGCCAAGTACCATTTCCGCGATTTCCATAGTTTCCGCATCAGTAACACGAAGACCGTTTACGAACTCGGGAGTTTTACCTACTTTGTCTACCCAACGGCTGATTTCCTTACCGCCGCCGTGAACGATAATCGGTTTGAAACCAACCAGTTTCAAAAGGGTAACATCAGCAATTACTTTCTTCTGTAATTCCACGTCTGTCATAGCGCTTCCGCCATATTTTACCACGATTACTTTACGGTTATATTTCTGAATATAGGGGAGGGCTTCAATTAAGACATTCGCCTTCGCCAATAACTGTTCCATATCTTTTTCCATTGTGCTTACCTTGCCTTTCGTTTTGCAGAATTATCTGCATTTATATTGCAGTACGAATCAACTCGCCTGCTTATTCTTTTATATTTTATAAAAATTATGAACGATAGTCCGCATTAATTTTAACATAATCGTAACTCAAATCACAACCCCAGGCTGTGGCTTCTTCACTGCCTTCTTTCATATCCACCACTACGGTTACTTCCGGCTGGGATAAAATCACGGTTGCTTCTTCTTCGCTGTAATCGGTTGCTACGCCGTCTTTATAAATCTGAATGCGCTTTCCGCCGCCTTCAAAGAACAGTTCCAAATTCTCCGGGTCAAACTGCGCTCCGGAATAACCCAATGCACAGAGGATTCTTCCCCAGTTGGCATCATGACCGAAAATTGCCGCCTTGGTAAGACTGGAGCAAATTACGGATTTTGCCAATGTTCTTGCATCTTCCTTGGTTTTCGCATTGATTACCTTGGTTTCAAAAAGTGCTGTCGCACCTTCTCCGTCTCCGGCCATCTTTTTCGCTAATGTCATATTCACATAGTGAAGAGCCTCTTTAAATTTTGCATAGTTTTCATCTTCTGCGGTAATTTCCGCATTGCCTGCACAACCGTTTGCAAGTACCAGCAATGTATCGTTTGTGGATGTATCACCATCAACGGAAATCATATTAAAAGTATCTACCACGTCCTCTTTTAATGCCTTGGTTAAAAGTTCCTTACTGATGGCAACGTCTGTGGTTACAAAACCTAACATCGTGCACATATTCGGGTGAATCATACCACTGCCTTTACACATTCCGCCCATGGTTACGGTTACACCATCGATATCAAAAGTAACCGCCACCTCTTTGGAAACGGTGTCCGTGGTCATAATCGCTTCTGCTGCCATAAGCCCCGCTTCAAGACCTTCCTTCTTGGCATCGGCAAGTTTCTCCACACCTGCCGCAATGCGGTCCATGGGAAGTTGCATACCGATTACACCGGTAGATGCCACAAGCACGGAATTCTCAGGAATATTTAACGCCTTAGACGCCACTTCTGCAGTTTCCTTGCAATATCCATAGCCCTGCTTACCGGTACATGCATTGGCAATACCTGCATTCACTACAACAGCGTGTACCGCGGGTGAATTATCCACAATATCCTTATCCCAAAGCACGGGAGCCGCTTTTACCACATTGGTCGTAAAAGTGCCTGCCGCCTTACAGGGTGCTGCACTGTAAACAAGTGCCATATCTTTTCTGTTTTTATATTTAATGCCGGCTTCCACGCCTGCTGCCTCAAAACCTTTTGCTGCGGTTACACCGCCTGTGATGATTTCCATAGTTTCCTCCGTTCTGATGCCCGACCATTCTAAAGGCACCTGCCTATTATTATGTATTTCTTTGTTGTTGATATGTTTTTTATTAATACTCTTTCTACTGATTGAACTTCTCAATATTTTCTTTATTCAATGT
>JAZNLG010000176.1:0-3700 GCA_045578965.1 Lachnospiraceae bacterium
CATCGCCTCTGTGCCGGAAGATACGAACCCGGCACCCGCATCAAGACTCGGCAAAGTCTGCATCTGCACTTGTGTTACCTGATTCATTGTATCCGCAGAACCTCCGGCAATATCTGCCGCACGCGGTGTCATCACACGCGGCACCAGACTGAATACACTTTCCAGCCGAATCGGCAGCAGAAGCCTGATTCCGACCATGCCCCAGAGAATCATTCGAATCCATTTCGGTGCCTTGCGCAAAAGAAACCGTGCAAGACATACGACGAGGACAAGATAGGAGGCCGTCAAAGACATATAAAACAGTTCCGCCAAAAAACCTTCCATGTGCTATCCCTCCTTATATGAATCAATCAACTCCTGCAATTCGTTTAGCTGTGCATCGGAAAGATTCTGCCGTCTTCCGAACGCTGCAATAAATGCAGGAAGGGATCCGCCAAAAGTCTTCTCTACCAATTCATCCAGCTCTGCCGTCTGCGCTTCTTCTCTTGAAACCAAAGATGTTACCACCGCATCCTCACTTTTTAACACGCCGCGCTCTGCAAGACGCTTAATAACCGTATATGTTGTGGCCTTTTTCCAGCCCAGTTCTTCCTGACAAAGTTTCACCAATTCGGTACTTTTTACGGGTTCATGCTCCCAGAGAATCAGACAGAAACGATATTCACTTTCAAAAATCTTCGGTGTTTCCATACTAATCAATCCTTTCACCCAAAACATTTTTCAATCACCACACGTATTAGTGACGAAATACAAAAGGTCGAACACATTAAACCTTTTGTATAGTCTAATGCATTCGACCTCTTTTGTCAACCCTTTCAGGTATCGATTTATCTTACAATTTTCACCTTACATGTGAATGTAAGCGGTTTTTTATCTACTGCGCCGTCTTCGAGAGTTACGGCAAATTTCAAGGTGTAAGTACCTTGTGATTTTTTGATGGTTGTAGGCTCTTTGTCCGTTCTGAAGCTTAAAATTCCGTTTTCGTATTTTAAATCATCAGTATAATTCAAGAGTTCTACATTCTTAACCGCAATCCATTTTCCGTTTGTATATGCATCCGGGAAAAGAATCATTTCATTTCCCTTATTTGCATATAAGGTATCTCCATAGGATGATTTCGCAAATTTCACGCTACCCTGTTTTACCTGAATGGTAACCGGGGCTGCTTTCACTATAACATCCCCATACTTGCAAACCGGTGTCACCTTATACTTTGTCTTTGTAGAAAGCTGCACACCTTCTTTGGCATATACTTCACAGCTTCCGATTCCATCAAAATATGCTTCAAACAATGATGCATCGGCACCTTCTAAATACATATCTTCAAGATACATATTCTCAAGATTTCCTTTTGCCTTTACACTCAATGTCACACATGTGTCATAGCGGTCAAGCACATCAATGGAGCCTTTCTTGGTCACCTTAATGGATTTCTCAAGAGATTCATCCACAACCTTTACATTAAAGTTGAAAGAAACTGTTCCCTTACCAATCTTTGTTTCTGCTTTGTACTTATAGGTACCTGTTTCAAGATATGTACCGGATGCTTTATCACCTTTATCTACGATATAGATTAAAATATCCGTCGGGTATGCCTCAATCTTTAAGTTATGCTCCATTGCTTTCTTGGATTTTTCATCCAAACCGGTAATCTCGGTTCCTTCTGACATAATAGAAGAAAGATTTCCGCTGTTTCCAATCGTTACACTGATATATCCGTGTGCATCACGATAAATTGCCTCATTTACATTCATCGTAACAGTGCTTTGTGAGAGCTTCACTTTTGCCTTGGAATTGATTACTTTGTTTTTAATGGTAACGTCCACTGTACCTTTCCAGTTATCATCAGAGATTCTGAATTTCATAACATCTGTCGCTTTTACCGCAGCATTCGGATTTACCAATTCAACATAGATTCCATTCCATGAAGTATACACATAATATTCATTTTTTCCGATTTTTACAGGCTTAGCCGGATTATCACCTGCGAAATGATATGTTACCAAATCAGTAAGCTTACCTGTCTTCGTATCAATCAACTGTACCTTACCATCAAGAGAATCCATTACTGTTTTGGTATCGGAAAACATCGGTACATATGCCAACTCGGTAATACCATAATAGGAATTCATTTCTCCGACATTACTCTTAATGGACAAGAAACCTGTTACCTTCGGCGCTTTATTAACGGTTTTTATCGTAAAAGATGTTTTTCCTTTATAGTTTGCACCTTCTGCATGCACTTCATATTCTAAAGTAACTTTCTTCTGTGCAGCTGATAAATCTTTTCCTATAAATTCATCTTTCAAAACTAATGCATACTTATTAGTACCGTACCACTCTAACACAAAAGGACTGTTCTGATCAGCAATCTTCATATCAACCAATGTGCCTTTTGCAACTTTGGTGGTAAATTCAATAACCCCGCCGTTTTTGTAGAATTCGTTGTACGCCTCGCTCTGTTTGATACTAAGTTTTACTTTCGTTTCTTTCACAACAATTTTCAACTTGCTTTCAAACTGCTTCTCTTCTACGCCATTCACTTTGTAAGGAGCCTGCAAGGTTACAGTATATGTTCCGTTTTTCAAAGAAGAATTTTTCAAAGAAACCAAATACAAACTGTCTCCGTAATAGCTAATCTCAAAATTCTTCGCATGTGACTCTTCTTTAATTTTTACCCCATCGGTAATTAAAACATCATTATGACAGAAAATCTCGATAAACTCCGCAGGCACAGAAGCAGCTTCACCCTTATCAATAATGATGGAAGCAGTACCCATCTTCGGTGTATAATCTACACGCTCCATTGCAAAGCCTTTGGAAGTCTTTACTTCATCTGCGGAAACAACAGAAAGCGTTGTTGTTCCGGTTTTTACAAATTCATAGGGAATTGTGATTGTTACAAAACTTTCCGCATTCTCTGTCTTTGCCTTACCAAGCTTTAATACTGAAGTATCTCCGCTCTTAAAGGTAAGTTTCTTCGCAATCTTGTAATTCTCAGAAGTCACCTTAACAGTTATTACACCCTTCATTTCTGTGGGATTTGCATCTGTCAATTCGAAAACTTCCGGTGCAAAAGAAAATACGTCATTTTCTGTTACAACAAGAGTTGCTTTTCCTGTTGCAATCGCTTTTTTACTGTTTGCACTCATTACGGAAGCCTGTAAGGTCTTCTTTCCTTTTGCCGTTGCAGTATAACTTCTCGGCGCAAAAACAGCTGATTCGGAAACAAGCTCTTCGGATAAAAGATCACCCTTTTCTTTATCAGTCCACTTTACGGAAAGCTTACCTTCTTTCACATATTTCTTCAGTAAATCAACTGCTTCTTTGGATGAATTGTTTGTTAAAAGCTCTGCACATAAAACAATCTTTTCATCCTTTTTCATTGAATCCGGTAATGTAATATAGTACTGTCCGTCTGCCTGGGTCTTATCATACGCACCGATATTGACACCGGTAATCCAAACAAGGTCTACAGGTACCAAAACAGAAACCGGTTTCCTTCCTTTTACAGTATACAATGCTTCTGCATGCATGGAATCTGCACCGGCATAATCCGCAAATTTAACGGATGAATCTTTCCATGTGAAGGTACCTTCTGCACCTTTTACAATTGTATTTAAATCAATGTCTGCCAATGTGGCATTTACCTGCGGAGCTGCGTAGATTGCAGGAATTGCAGGTACTTTAACAGTAGGAA
>JAZNLG010000177.1:0-10335 GCA_045578965.1 Lachnospiraceae bacterium
GTAGAAGCTGACTACGCTGGAAAGTATGTTAACACAGACTACTCTTTAGCTCTTTCTGAATTAGGTATTACTGATGCAGACTTAGCTAACCAGTACAAGTATACTCAGGACGTTGTAACTGATACAAACGGAAACCTTAAAGGTTCTTCATGGCAGGGATGCCCTGGTGTTCTCATTTACTCTCGTGCAGTAGCTGAAGAAGTTTTAGGAACACAGGATCCTGCAGAAGTTCAGAACTACGTTAAGGACTGGGCTACTTATGCTGAAACAGCAGCAACAATGAAAGAAGCTGGCTACTTCATGACAGCATCTGTAAACGACACATATCGTGTATACTCTAACAACGTAACCAGCAAGTGGGTTGAAGACGGTGTTATCAACATCGACGAAAACATCATGAACTGGGTAGCTGATTCAAAGGCTCAGGTTGACGCTGGACAGACAAACACATATGACTTATGGTCAGATGACTGGTCTAAGGGCTTCTATCCCGATGGAAAGGTATTCTGCTACTTTGGACCCGCTTGGTTCGTAGACTTCTCTATGGCAGCAGATGCTGAAGGTTCTATCGCTAACGCTGGACAGTGGGGCGCTTGCTCAGGTCCTCAGGGCTTCTTCTGGGGTGGTACATGGATGTGTCCTGCAACTGGAACAGATAACCCTACACTCGTTAAGGATCTCATCTTAACTATGACAGCTAACGATGACGTTCTTAAGGAAATCGTTGTTGATGATAACGACTTCACAAACAGCAAGCCCGTTATGGATGCTATGGCAGCTGATACATCTTACGCAAGCAAGGTACTTGGCGGCCAGAACCCTCTTGGTATGTACTGTGCAGGTGTTGAAACTATCGACTTAAGCAACCTCTCAGACTA
The DNA here is from genome assembly GCA_045578965.1 of Lachnospiraceae bacterium. Taxonomy (GTDB): domain Bacteria; phylum Bacillota; class Clostridia; order Lachnospirales; family Lachnospiraceae; genus UBA3766. The sequence continues at coordinate 879 of JAZNLG010000177.1, forward strand.
CGATCAGGGATGTAACGAAGAATTCCAGAAAGCTATGAAGGGATACTTCGAAGGCACATACGCAACAGAAGATGAAGCAATCGCTGCATTCTATGCTGCAGTAGTTGAAAAATATCCTGCATTATCTGCTCCCCAGTAAGTAGAATTTTGTAGTTAGTGCTAAATAAAAGATGTGCCTGCCTATTGTAAAGTGGGCAGGCACGTTTTTATGTGAGTAAACGGCGAAGGTGGTTTCTTTTTAATTTAGGGGATAACGGAGCCGATGATAAGTTGATTGCGGAAATATAACCGCGTAATTATAGCTACAAGTTGCACGAAATGGAGGACGTTTGTTTATGAGTAAAGCAAAAAAAGGGAAAGTTGTAAGCTATAACAAATGGGGTTACATATTCTTAGTACCGTTTATCGTAGTATATGTTACCTTCCAGCTTGTTCCTTTATTTAATACAATTTATTGGAGTTTCTTTGAATATTACCGTGATGGTATGGCAGTTATCGGACCTAATGTAGTAGGTTTGAGAAATTATATTGAATTATTCCAGAATGCGGATCCTGCGGTTCCGAATCTGTTGGATTACACTTTAAACACACTGATTATGTGGATTATGGGCTTCATTCCCCAGATCGTTGTATCATTACTTTTAGGTTCTTGGTTTTCAGATAACAGACTTCGCTTAAAATGCCAGGCATTCTTCAAGACAGTTATCTATCTCCCGAACTTAATCATGGCTTCCGCTATGGCGATGTTATTCTTTACATTGTTCTCAGAAGGTGGCCCTATTAACTCAATGTTGATGCAGATGGGAATTTTGGATGAACCCTTTAAGTTCTTATACAATACTATGTCAGTAAGAACTATTGTTGCATTTATGAACTTCTTAATGTGGTTTGGTAATACAACAATCCTCTTGATGGCTGGTATGATGGGTATTGATGCTTCACTTTTCGAAGCGGCAGAAGTAGACGGCGCTACACCTACACAGGTATTCTGGCGTATTACATTACCTCTGTTAAGACCTATTTTGATTTACGTTATGATTACTTCCTTGATTGGTGGTTTGCAGATGTTCGACGTACCTCAGATTTTAACAAATGGTACCGGTGAACCTGCTCGTACATCTATGACCTTGATTATGTATCTGAATAAGCACTTGTTCAGTAAGAACTACGGTTTGGGTGGTGCCCTTTCAGTAATTCTCTTCATCCTTACAGGTGTACTTAGTATGATCGTATACAAGTTCTCAAACAATAATGATTAGGAGGTAATGAAACATGGCAAGTAATAGTTCTATGTCTCTTCAGATTGAAGATTCAAAGAATACCGGTGGCGTGAAAGCTAGAAGAGTAGTTGCTTATATTGTTTTAGTTGCTATCAGTATTTTATGTTTATTCTGGTTCTATGTTTTGTTCATTAACTCAACCAGATCACATTCGGAATTGACATCTGGTTTCCAGGCATTTCCGAATTTCAGAAATTTTAGATTTATCACACAGTTTATTACAAACTTTAAGAACCTTATGGCAGGTACAATGCCTATTTGGAACGGTTTGTTAAACTCATTAATCATTGCCGGAGCATGTGCTCTTCTTAGTACATACTTCTCAACAATGACAGCTTATGCAATTCATGCATATGATTTTAAGTTAAAGAAAGCAATCTTTACTTTTATCCTTATGGTTATGATGATCCCTACACAGGTAACTGCATTAGGTTTCATCAACTTAATTACAGATATGAAATTGGATAATACATTTATCCCCTTGATTGTTCCTTCAATCGCTGCTCCTGCAACCTTCTTCTATATGAAGCAGTATATGGAATCTACATTGCCTTTGGCAATCGTTGAGGCTGCTCGTATCGATGGTTCCGGTGAGTTCAGAACATTTAATACGATTGTTATGCCTATGATGAAACCTGCTATCGCAGTTCAGGCAATCTTTACTTTCGTACAGAACTGGAACAACTACTTTACACCGGCATTGGTGTTGAAGAAAGACAAATTACAGACACTCCCTATCTTAATCGCTCGTTTGCGTTCAGCTGACTGGTTGAAGTTCGATATGGGTCAGGTTTATGTAATGATTGCATTCTCAATCTTCCCTGTTATTATCGTATATCTTTGCTTATCTAAGTTTATCGTTTCAGGTGTTGCATTGGGTAGCGTTAAGGGTTAATGTAACCCTATCAAACTTATCAAAAAGCGATGTTATCGCACAAGGACAGCAGATAAAACTGCTGTCCTTTTTTGATGTTATAGTCCTCATATTTTTGATAAAAATGAGCAATCTTATAATGCGAATAATAAAGAAGAGCGGATTATAGTTTTCTGATTTGCAGTAGTTCACAGTTTCTTCGCTTGACATTGGAAAAAACAGATAGTATGCTTAAGCCGTTACAGAAAGGATTTGATTTGAGTTTTGTTATAGAATAATATTGCATAATGAAGTAATCTATTAAATAATAAGTGTAAGAGGTAATTATGGAAACAAAGCAGGATTTTATAAATAGCCTTAGAAGGGCCTTGACGGGCAAAATTAGTGCGGATGAGTTAGAGGAGCATATTCGGTATTATGAAGAGTATATTACGACGGAAGGGCGTATAAAAGGCTCTGAACAGGTGGTGTTGGATATGCTGGGCGATCCTAAATTAATTGCAATGAGTATATGTGCGGCGGATGCTGCAGGAGAACGTAGTGGTGGCGCAGAAACAGAACATTATTATAATGAACAAAGGGTTTACGGTGAAAAGAATGATGAACCGGAGAAAGATGAAAGGCCATTTATATTTAAGCATCCTAAATTGACGATTATGATGATTCTTGCAGGGATTTTGATTGTGGTGATATTGGTTCTTGCGTTAGCGTTCTCGTTGTTGAAATTACTGTGGCCGGTGCTGCTGGTGATTGCGGTGGCGATGTTATTGATACGCCTTGCGGTCTTTTTAAGAGATATGTAAAATGTCAAATTATATAAAGATGCACGAGTAAAGAATAGTATTGTGATACATTGTGTTGACGTATTTTTATTGCTTGAACTTATGCGCATTGTTACTTAAGTCATGTGCATTGATTGTGTTGAAGTATATTATAAAAGCAGATATATAAAAAGGAGATTGGATAGCATTCCAATCTCCTTTGATATTTATAAAAATAATTATGAATTTTAAGATAACTTGAAGATTTCAAGTTCGCGGGTTAAGTCGTCAGACATATTTTTGAGTTTCTGTGAAGCGTCTTCCACAGCCTTCATTGCGTCGTTCATAGTCTGTGCTGCCTCGATAGTTCCGTTTGTGGAAGCAGCGTACTGCTGAGATACGGCTGAAAGGTCTGAAATAACATCTAAAATAACGTCTCTTGACTTTCTTAATTCGTTCATTCCGTTTGTGATATTTCCGATGTTTACAAGGGAGTTGTCTACACCATTTGCTACTGCGCTAAACTTGTCAATTGTCATATCCAGTTTTTCGCGCTGTTCGGAAATCTTAACTTTTACATCGTCCATATAACTTACCATTAAGTTGGACTGGTCTAATAACGCGTTGATAATCTTTTCGATTTCGGTTGCGTTGTTACCGGACTGTGCGGCAAGTTTTGAAATTTGTTCTGCTACGACTGCGAAACCGCGGCCGGCATCTCCGGCATGTGCTGCTTCGATACTTGCATTGATTGAAAGCAAATCTGTTTCGTCAGAGATAGACTGAATCATAGCGATTGCAGTTCTGATTTCCTGAACGGAAGAGTTCGTGATTTCAATCTGTGTAGCGATCTTTTCGATGGAATCAATCATTTCTTCGTTGGAAGCATTTAATTCGTTAATGATGCTTGTAGAAGCTTTCTCTGCTTCAGCCATCTGTGAAGCGGCTTCTGTTAAGGATGTAACATCTTCTGAAATGCTGTCAATCTGATCACCGATATTGGAAACCTGAATTGCAGCAACGGATGTCTGATCTGCCTGATCTGCAGCACCCTTTGAAATAAATTCCACGGAATCATATAAGCCGGATACGTTTTCTACGGTATCCTGTGATAAATGCATCAAATCTTCGGAAGAAAGTGCAAGGTCATCAGCAGATGCCTTGATGTTGGTAACAATACCTTTTAACTCTTCCTGTAATGAATAGGAGATTGCATACATATCACCTAATTCATCGTCGCGCTTGAGATATTTTAATTTGGCGCGCTGTCTTAAATCACCGGTAGAAACAATTTCAAGGAAGTTCTTGGTTCTAACCATATTCTTTGACATGCTGTTGGAAATCACAACGATTAAAACGACACATGCTACGGAAATTAAAAGTGCCCATAATGTAATCTTGCTTGTCTCTGCTTTGATCTGTGCTTCGACTTCGGCTGCGGGTTTTCCGGAGAAAATACAACCAACGATTGTTCCGTCTGAGTTAATTAGGGGTTTGAAATATCCGTAATACTGTACTTCCTGAAGTATAAAGTCTGTACGGAATACTTCGTTTCCTGCCATTACTTCGTTTAAGATATCTTCGGGCATATGTTTGTTGCCGGTAATACGTCCGCCGGCTAATTCGCCGTTTAACATTCTTTTTACTGAAGTGATAATAACTCGGTCGCCATAGTAGTAAGAACTGTCGAAACCGGTATTTTCTTTCAGTGAGTCGAACAAAGCAGTATCATTAAGAACTGTGCTACCTTTGTAAAGTTTACCATCCTGGCCCATAGAGTAGTCGCCTTCATACAAGGTTGAATAAGTTTCTTCTAATGAAGTAGCAACAATCTTTAATGAGCCTTCGATTTCCTTCTCTAAGTTCTTGGTTAAGATATTCGAACTTATGGAAGAAATAACGATTACCAAAACGATAAGCGGAATGATACACATTACTGCCAAACGTCTGGAGAAATTCATAAAGTGGAATTTCTTACGCTTACCAAGTACACTTTTGGCCTTTTCTTCCTCGCTCATGGCAGCCTTGGGTGTTTTCTCTTTCTTCTGCTTAGGTGCTTTTTCTTTCTTGGGTTTAGAAGCTTTCTCTTTCTTGGGCTTTTTGTCTTTTTTGCCTTTCTTCTCGCTTTGAAGTTCGGGAAGGTTCTCTGCAATGTCTGAAGAAATGGTATATTCTTCAGCAAGGGCAACAGCCTCGTCTGCGCTTCCGGTGTCTTCCGATACGAGGAAGTCTTCTACAACATCCACAGTATCGGCGGTTAAGTTTTCATAATTATTGTCCATATACGATGTCTCCTGTCCTATATGTATTCCCTTTTGATGTAAAAATGCATACGAAAAGCACATATTACATCGACTATATCAATCATACCACAATTCAAGAGTTTTTGCTATAAAAATATACAAAAAATGCACGAAAACCATAAAAATTTTATACAAATAGACAAAAATGAAAGTGACCCTTATTGACACCCGTAAAAACTATGGATAAGATGTATAAGGAAATAGAAAGAAAAGGTATTTTTTATGAAAAATTACGGTCAATTTGAACTGATTGCACCCTGTCATTTCGGGCTGGAAGCAATGTTGAAAAGAGAAATTACAGATTTGGGATATGAAATTGCCGAAGTAATGGATGGCAGAGTGACATTTTATGGTGATGCGCAGGCTATTTGTTACGGAAATGTATTTCTGCGCACCGCAGAGCGTATTTTGATAAAGATTGGAAGTTTTCATGCGGAGACGTTCGAAGAGTTGTTTGAAGGGACCAAGAAACTTCCGTGGGAAGCGTATATCCCGCAAAACGGGAAATTCGGGGTGGCGAAAGCGGCCAGTGTAAAAAGTAAACTTTTTAGCCCTTCCGATATACAGTCGATTATGAAAAAAGCTATGGTGGAACGTATGAAAGAGAAGTATCATCTGGACTGGTTTCCGGAGGATGGCGATCACTTCCCTGTAAGAGTTTTTATTTTAAAAGATGAGGTGACGGTGGGGTTGGATACTACGGGCGAGTCTCTTCATAAAAGAGGATACCGCAAACTGACAGCTAAAGCGCCTATCGCAGAGAATCTTGCGGCGTCACTGATTATGTTGACACCCTGGAAGAAGGACAGAATTCTTGTGGATCCCTTTTGCGGAAGCGGAACCATTCCCATTGAGGCTGCATTGATGGCGGCGAATGTCGCTCCGGGAATGAATCGTGAATTTCTGGCAGAGAGTTGGACACACCTGATCCCGAAGAAACATTGGTATGATTGTCTGGATGAAGCCAATGAATTGGTGGATTATAAGGTAGAAACTGATATCCAAGGCTATGATATTGATGAAAAAATGACTAAAATTGCAAGAGAAAATGCTAAATTGGCAGGTGTGGACCATTTAATACATTTTCAAACCAGAGCGGTGAAGGATTTGAGTCATCCGAAAAAATATGGTTTTATTATTACAAATCCGCCCTATGGTGAGCGTTTGGAGGAAAAAGTTGACCTGCCGCCTATTTATGCGGCGTTGGGAGAACGATATAAGGCGCTGGATTCCTGGTCTATGTATCTGATTACTTCTTATGAGAATGCAGAGCGGGATTTGGGTAAAAAAGCAGATAAGAACCGTAAAATCTATAATGGTATGATGAAAACCTACTTTTTGCAATATATGGGACCCAAGCCGCCCAGAAAAGCAGGCGAAAAACAGAATGGTTAATGGAGTGTGTTTTGGCACGGAAATACTCGTAAGCAGATTAAGAGAAAGAATGGAATGAGAAAATGAAAATCATAATTGCGACTGGAAATGCTGGGAAAATGAAAGAAATTAAATCTATATTTAACAATTCCGAATATGAAGTTGTTTCCATGAAAGAAGAAGGAATTTCGGCTGAGGTGGATGAAAACGGTGCTACGTTTGAAGAAAATGCCCTGATTAAAGCGCGGGAGATTGCTAAAATCAGCGGACATATTGTTTTGGCAGATGATTCCGGTTTGGAAGTGGATGCATTAAATAAAGAACCGGGAATTTATTCGGCACGTTATATGGGGGAAGATACTCCGTATTCCGTTAAAAATGCAAATATCATTGAAAGACTTGAAGGTGTGGAATTTGAGAAGCGTACTGCACGCTTTGTGTGTGCTGTAGCAGCGGTTTATCCTGACGGTAAGGAGATGGTGGTTCGCGAGACCATGGAAGGTTATATAGGATATGAAGAGAAGGGTGCCAACGGTTTTGGCTATGACCCTATTTTTTATTTAAAAGAATTTGATAAAACCAGTGCGGAAATTTCACTGGAAGAGAAAAATGAAATCAGCCACCGCGGAAAAGCTTTCCGTGCAATTAAAGTAATGATGGAGCAGGCATGAAAGTATTGATTTGCAGTGATACCCACCGGGTAAACGACAATTTTTATAAGGTTTTGGAAGAAGTTTCTCCGATAGATTTAATCATCCATTGCGGGGATGCGGAAGGCACGGAATGTGAAATGGAAGCCATCGCAGGGTGTGACTTCGAAGTGGTAAGCGGAAACAATGATTTTTTTACTATTTTACCGAAGGAACGTGTTCTTGATATTGCGGGGAATAAAATTCTGGTGACTCACGGACATTATTACAGCGTGTCTGCAGGCTATGAGCGTTTGGCAGAAGAGGCTGCGGCCCGGGGATGCAATATGGCATTTTTTGGTCATACGCATTTGCCCTATATGGGCGAAATGAATGGTGTTTTTTTGGTAAACCCGGGGAGCCTTACCTATCCTAGGCAGTTCGGAAGGGTTCCCACTTACGTAATTATGGAAGTGGATGCGCAAGGAGAGACCCATTTTACCCAGTGCAGTGTAAGAAATGATGAGGAATAAGTGGTTTTTGGAATGCAAAACGGAGTGACAAGAGTGTCATTTTGTTCGTTTTTAGTATTAAAAGAATAAAAACATCGGTGCGTAAGTTGGATAAATCTGATTATAAGAAGCAGAAAAATTACTGACATAGGCGTTATATGGAGTAAATATAAAATGACAAAGTTATATAAAGACATGACAACGAGCATTTATTTTGAAATTGATCCTGAAATAGAAAAGCAGGTGAAGGGATATTGCTTAAAATATCGCATTATTAATGTTGTGATATTGCTGTCAGATATTTTGGCTGGTATTCTTGCAATTTATGGAGCGTACAGAAAAGAATATGCATGGTTTCTTGCATTTATACCTGTATTTGCATTGATCTTTTATAACAGAAACTTAAAGTATAAAGAATATAATCGAATTAACATTCTTTCTAATGAAGGTTGTCAGGTTCAAAAGGCGTTATCCGGACATATTACATTATTGGGACAGACAAAAAGAATTAAGAAGACAGAATCCAATGTATATTCTGTTGGGCTTCTTCTCTGTTATTTAGGAAGACTGGATGATTGTAAAAAAGTGATTACGCTTCTGGAACAATACTTTGATACGACGGTTGGACGTGTGTACGAACTGATTCTTCTTATGAATGTAGCGTATTATGAGAAGAATGAAGTAAACATGGAAAGCTATTTGAAAGAACTTGAATTGTTGTTGCAAGATAAAAAACTTCTGCAACTGCGAGGTGCATTCCAAATGGTTTCCAAGTATCCGGACCTCATGGCGGCAGAAAAGGCGGGAGATTATCAATGTGTAGAAGAATTGCAGAATCTAAGCCCTGCGACAGATGCACGAATGAAACAGGTAGTGGGCAATTACAGATTGTACAAAACTGCCCGAAATGCAGGTATGAACGAGGCGGCAGAACAACATTGCGAGTTTGTGTTGAAATATGGCGGAGATACATTTTATAAGAAAGAATTGGAAACTGTAAAATAGACTTTGAGCGCTTACAAGGATTCATATTTGTAGGCGCTTTCAAATTAAAATAAAAAAAATGAAAAAAGTTGTTGACAATTTCAGCAACATTAAATATAATAACACTTGCGTCAAGACGAAACGCACTGGTCGATACAGACTGCGGGGTGTGGCTCAGTTTGGTAGAGCACCTGGTTTGGGACCAGGGGGTCGCAGGTTCGAATCCTGTCACCCCGAGTACAATTTTATATTTTTTATTTACACATGCGGGTGTGGTTCAATGGTAGAACATCAGCCTTCCAAGCTGAATACGTGGGTTCGATTCCCATCACCCGCTTTTTTCTTTTATCAGTATGTGATTTTGTTGATATTTAATTTAATAATGTATGCATGAGATTACATATGTGATAAAATGTCTCTAAAGATAAATAATGAAGTTATCTTTGGAGATTTTTTGTTTTAGGGAGTAGCGAGAACTATAGCAAAAAAGGAGTATGCGGGATGGAATATACACCTATTAGATTTGATGAGTTATCAGATGAACAATTAGATAAAAGATATGATGATGCTGTGCGTATTGCAGAGGAAGAAACGAAAGCAATGGGAATTCCGTTGGTGCGTTATGATAGAGAATTAGGTAAGGCATATTTTTTATATCCTGATGGGAGACGTGAATATGAAGAATAAACCGACAGTGCATGTTTTTGCCGGAGCAAACGGTTCGGGCAAGAGTACGATTA
>JAZNLG010000178.1:0-2558 GCA_045578965.1 Lachnospiraceae bacterium
TAATATTTTTATAAGTTATTGAATGATAGTCTGTGTGATAAAAATTACTTCTTTGTAATTACTGCTATAGCGCAGGGGATTCGACCTGTAACCAGTGTATATTCCACATTATTATATCCTGATTTTTCAAAGAACTCCTGATAGGATTCGAAGGTAAAATGCTTCTTAAAAACAGGTCCGAATACTTTCATAATGGTAACAAACAGGTTCGGTTTGCCGGTGTTTTCCTTATTCACATAGGTTGGAATAATGATTTGCCCTCCGGGCTTACATACACGTTCCAATTCTTTCAAGGCATCGTTGGGATTGTCTAATAAGTGGATGACATTGCCTGCCACAACCTTATCGAAGGCATTGGATTTGCATTTAATATTTGTAATGTCGGCTTTTCGCACTTTTACGTTGGCTAACTTGCGACAGTTCTTTGCGGTTTGCTTTAACATTCCGATGCTGTAATCGGTAGCGATAACCGATTTGGCACGTGCAGCAATCACCTTGGTAATCATTCCCGTTCCGCAGGCACATTCCAGTACCTTGTCGGTGGAAGAGATGTAGTCGGCAACTTCTTTGCAAAGCTGTCTGTTTACTTTACCGTTTATGATATCTTCAAATAAGCTGTATAAGCCCGATACTTTATCCCAGAACATTGTGTGTTCTCCTTGCATTTGTTTGATTTATAGATACTTTTATAAAACTAATCAACAATCCTTTTATTCATTAATATGCTCAAAACCTGCCTCGAACAACTCTTTTACATGGTCGTCTGACAGCGAGTAGTAAATTGTCTTGCCTTCTCTGCGGTTCTTCACCAGATTTGCCTGGCGGAGCAGGGCCAACTGATGTGAGATGGCGGATTTGGTCATATTCAATAAAACGCATAAGTCGCTTACGCACATTTCATGCTGTTCCAATGCCCACATAATTCGTGTTCTTGTGGGGTCACCCAATACCTTAAAAAACAATGCCAGTTCCTCAAAGGTTTCCAGAGGCGGAAAGTTTTCTTTGACGTGATTGACTATATTTTCGTGGATGGCTGCAGTTTCGCAAGTGCAGGTATCTTCGTGTGTGTGTACATGATGTTCGTGTGCCATTTGAGTCCCTCCGTTTGAATGCCGGTTCGGCTTGAGTTCGTTAAAAATAAGTATCTGTGTTATTACTTCCAAAGTTTTAAAGTTGAACAACTATTCAACTGTTAAATTCATTATAGTTGAGTGAATGTTCAACTGTCAAGAGAAAATTCGAAAAAATATAAAAAGTTTTTTCGGGAAGTTTTTCTTTTAAAATAATAGAAGGTGACTTATAATGAAAAAGAAGCATAGTGGTTTACTCATTACATGAAAGAAGCAATTTTATGAATAACAATCGTAAATATACAGTTGGTGAAATTATTTTTAGCATTGTTTTTATGATCTGGTTTGTTGGCTCTATTTTTGCTATGGTATTTTTGGCAAAAGGCGGAATGGAAGCACTGGCGATAGGCGTGTTTGGGCAATATTTTCTTGTGTTTGGGATAGCGGCAATGGTGTCCGGCATTAAAAATAGAAATTTCAATCCGATTTTTTTGATTATTCCCATTGTTGGTGTAATTGCAATTGCAGCATCTGCCATATGGCAATTCGGGACCGAGGAAGTAGTTAGGTTTATTGAGGAAAACTGGTGGATATTTTTGCTGGCAGTATTCATTATTTTTGGCCTGATTCTTGAAGCATATGCACTATACACAACCATAGGTAAAAAAAGACGTTGTAATCAGACTGCGGTTGCCACTTGCATTGATATTTTGGTAAGATATGATGATGAGGGATATGAAACCTATTGTCCGGTCTATGAAGCAGATGTGGGCGGAATTAAGAACCGCTTATGCAATAACGTATATTCCCGCAAAATTGATTTGCAAATAGGGGATATGAAGGATATTTATGTGAATGAATATCTTTACGGCGAGTATTATGACAGTGAGACTGATAGCAAGATGGGATTGTGGGCCGGAATACTGGGATTGTTGTTTATTGGAATGCCTTTATTCGGACTTTATATGATGTGGCGCGGTTGATAAGGAATTGGAATAACAGAGTGAGAGAATGAAAGATAAGAACCTAAAAACAAAGGATAAAAAGAGAAAACTGATAAAACGTCGTGTGGCACTTTTTGCAGTAACATTTTCGTTGGTACTTTTACTTGGGTTGGGTGTTACATACTTTTATCATACAAATCGTACCATGTATGCCGGTGCGGTACTTCCCATGACAGAGCGTGGTTTTGAAATGGCTGAAACTCCGGCAGAGTGGAATGTGCTGGAAGAGGAACTGGTGATGGAGGTACAGCCGTCCGTGCGACTTGTTATGGTAGGGGATATGCTGATGCACCTACGTGTTACCCAAAGCGGAAGAATGGAAGACGGTACCTATAATTATGACCATATTTTTGAACATGTGATTGACGATATTCAGGCGGCAGATTTGGCCATTGTCAATCAGGAAATTATTCTTGGCGGTCCGGAACTTGGATATTCGGGATATCCTATGTTTAATACGGCCTATGAATTGGGAGATGCCATT
>JAZNLG010000179.1:0-4307 GCA_045578965.1 Lachnospiraceae bacterium
CGAAATCAGAAGTTCTCTTACTTCTCCCACCTTTGCATACCCTCTGTTTGCATAGACCTTTTCGTGACTTCTATAAACCTGACCCTTGTATGTGTATTCGTATATTGATCTCATCTGGTTTAATTTCCCGCTTCCGGAAGCGTGTTCGTAAGAAATACATTTTCCCTGGACACGCTCTGTCATATATTTCTTTGCAACAAATGCGGTGCGGAACTCACTCAGGCAAAGCCCCAATCCCACTACTAAAGTAAAAGATAAACCGATCATGTCTTTATACGTTAAAGACGGCAAAAACATTTTACTGCAGATAATGCCTATAATGCTCAATACGATGAACACCACAAGCAAAATCACAAAATACCCTACCAATCCCTTGCAAAGTGGCGACGGTCCTGTTTGTCCGTTTTCTGCTGCTCTAAATTTAAATCTGTTAGCATCCTCCAGATTCGCCTGACTTGCATCACCCATATACATCTGTCCGGCTTTTACTTCTATACCAAGGGAATTAATATCATCCGGGCTGAGACTCTCCATTCCGCCTTCCGTAATTTTTCGAACCAATTCAGGATCCGAAATCTTCATCGCGAAGGGATTGTTGTTCTCTTGCTCTTCTATCTTCACTTGTTAACCCTCCGTACTGATTTTATAAAACAAAAAACGCCCCCTGTTTCCAGAAGGCGAATTGACCGCGTTACCACTTCTTTTCATCTGCTCCTCACGAAACAGACCTTGGCGGGTACCTGTGATACCCTGTCGCTTTAACGGGCGAACCCCGTCGCAGCCTTACCGCCTCTGCGGTTCGGTGCGCCACTCCAAAGCCATCTTCAACCGTACGTTACACCTGTTCCTCTCAGCCGGTTTGCACCGGGAACATTCTCTGTGAATGCCTGTTACGGCCTACTCTCTTTTTCATTGCGTTTGTTTTATTATGTTCCTTATCAATCTAACATATTCGGGCGGGAATTGTAAAGGGGAATTTATGAATTGAAGATGATATAATCTGCCTTCTCTCTCGGCAAATAATCCTGAACATATTAACTTTTCTTATTTCACTTTCATTTAAAGTTGCAAATCAAAATACATTCTTGACATACTTATCCTTGAATGATATATTAACTTATAGAAAAGGAAACGGGTTTTTTACCATACGGCTAATGCTTAAGTGGTGTGCTTCGTTTCCTTTTCTTTTTTTATGTTCATTACATCATACAAATATAATTTATTATCTTCTGCATGTCGCACAAGTATAATTGCAGAGAAAATATTATATCTCTCTATTTCTCCCATTTCTCCATATACCGGTAAGGCAAATTTAGACTTATATCTGTACCAGCCATACTTAGCATCCTTAATATGTTTCTCTTTTGTATTTGCATGATATTCTTTCTTTTGTGCAATTTCTATTATCTCCGGCAGCCCCTGCGTAGCATTTGCCTTGGCTTTCGCATTTGTTCCCTTTAGTATTTTCGTATATTTGGAATGCGCATATTCATCCGGCAAATCCGGACCTATATAAACCATATCCCGCGTATCTTCAATGGTGTATATCTCCCCCACATACTGCTTCTAATACGCTTCTACATCCTTCCAATCCACAGAACGCTTTCCCTTGAAACGAATATCATGTATAAAAACAATCTTATTTCCGTCTAAATCTTCAATTACATTAACTTTTCTTTTCATCTATTTATATGCTCCTTCTTTTTTATAAAAATAAAAACAGACAGCCGGCGCCATCTGTTTTCCAAATAAATTTTCAAAGCATATAATTCAATTTCATTATAGTTCCGGTTATAAAAATGTTCAACCGCAACAAATCGACAAAAATCGACAATTCCGCCTACAACTCCGTATAAAACATCCCCATCAGCAACTGCACACCGATAGACACCGCTGTAATCGCCGCCCAACAGGTAAATCCCATAAGGATAGGCTTTCCGCCTTTTTTCACCAGATTGATCAGGTTGGTATTCAGGCCGATGGCGCACATTGCCATAGCAATAAAAAACTTCGCCAGCCACTTCATTGCCTTCACGAATGTACCACTGTAAATAACCGTAAAATCGCTCTCCGGCAGAATTCCTACAATTGTGGTAACAATTGAAGCCCCTATAAAATACAGAATAAACCAAGGGAATATCTTTTTAAAAGAAAATTCACTTCCCTTATTCCCGGATTTCTTTGCCTTATAGGTACGAAACAACGCTAACGCCAAAGTAATCGGGATAATTGCAAGGGTTCGCACCAACTTAACGGTAACCGCAGATGAAAGAATTCCTTCCACTCCGTATAAGCCTTCCGCCGTGGACGCTACGGCAGTTACTGATGAAGTATCATTTACTGCAGTTCCCGCAAAAATCGCGAAACCTTCCGAACCAAATCCGATTGCCTGTCCGAAATACGGGAACACCAAAGCCGCAATCACGTTAAAAAGAAAAATAACCGAAACCGACTGTGCGACTTCTTCGTCATTCGCGTCGATTACCGGTGCCGTTGCCGCAATAGCGGAACCGCCGCAAATGGAAGAACCAACGCCGATAAGACAGGAGACCTTTTTATCCATTTTTAAGACCTTCATCATAAGAAAGGCCACAATAAGCGACGTGCTAATCGTCGATATGATAACCGGCAGACTCTGGCTACCCATCTTCGCAATGGTTCCAAGATTCAGACTGAATCCTAAAATAATAACCGCCCACTGCAGAATCTTCTTAGAAGTAAATTTAATGCCGTCTTTTAAGTTATTATGTGCGGGAAGCTTAGGCGCAACCATCGCAATCATCATACCCATTAAAATGGAGAATACCGGCGCGCCGATAATCTCCATGGAAAAGTTCCCTATTTTACATTCGCTTAAAACCGTTGCAATGCCAGCGATTAATATACAAAATAGTATACCCGTTATTTTTTTCATCTCTTGTATCTCCAATTTTTATATCACCTGGTTATTCATACAATTCATAACCACGCTAATCATCATTTCTTTCTCGTCCGGTTTAGATTCCGCTATCATAATGGTTAATGCCACCAAAGTATGGTCATCAATTAACTTTTGACCTTCATGAAACAAGGCTTCATTTTTATCCAAAAAATATAAAAACATTGTAGCCGCAATTCTTTTATTTCCATCAAAGAAACTATGATTCTTTGTGACGAAGTACAAGAGATTTGCCGCCTTCTCCTCAAGACTCGGATATATCTCTGCTCCTGCAAAAGACTGGTAGATATTACCAATGCTTCCCTTAAATGAATCATCTTTTTCACGACCAAACAAATCCGATTCCGCTCCAAAACGCATAGCCGAAATCACTTCCATACACTCTTCATATGTAAGGGTATATATTGATTCATTTCCTTTTGGTCTGCCCATTCGCTGATGATCGTAATCATCTAACAAATCCAAAGCAGTATTATATCTTTCGATAACCGATAAAATTTGTTTGCTGTCCAAAGAAGTTTCTGCACGTCTCATAATTCGTATTACCTCACCAAGCTGACTCATACGATTATTATTGACAGCATATCCTTGTATAATGTATTTTTTTAAAACTGAATTGGCCCATTTACGAAACTCGACACCTCGTAATGATTTTACACGGTAACCAACGGAAATAATGACATCAAGACTATAATGCTCAATTTCTCGAACAACCTCACGTTCACCTTCTAATTGAACTGTCGCAATTTTTGCGACAGTTGTTTCTCTCTCCAATTCCTCACGAAGTGCGTTATTAATATGCTTACCGATTGTCTTAACATCTCTGTCAAACAAATCTGCCATCTGATTTCGATTTAACCACACCGTTTCATTTTCTACCATTACCGGTATTGAAACGCTTTTATCCTTTGTCTCAAATAATACGATATCGTTCTTTTCTTTCACGTTAACCCCTCCTTCGTATCTTTGAAACCATTATAGCTTTTTATTTATAAATAAGCATTGTGCAAATCGACAACTCTACACATCCATTTCCAACTCAACCGGGCAATGATCGGAACCCATAATATCCGTATGAATTTTCGCACCTTTTAACTTATCCTTCAAGGCACCTGACACGATAAAATAGTCAATACGCCAGCCTGCGTTCTTGGCTCTTGCGCTAAAGCGGTAAGACCACCAGGAATAAATATTCTCCATATCCGGATAAAAGAATCGGAACGTATCAATAAAACCATTCTCCAGAACCGTACTGAATTTGCCACGTTCTTCATCGGTAAAACCGGCATTTTTACGGTTGGTTTTGGGGTTTTTTAAGTCGATTTCCTTATGGGCCACGTTCAAGTCACCGCAGTACACCACAGGCTTG
>JAZNLG010000180.1:0-15254 GCA_045578965.1 Lachnospiraceae bacterium
TCTTTTAACCGTCCGATCAATGAAATTTCGATGCAGATGAATACGGTATTTTCAGCCCTTGCCGGCGCAGAACGTATTTTTGAAGTGTTGGACGAAGAGCCGGAAACTCCGGATAAAGATACTGTCAGACCTGACCGTATAAAAGGTCATATAAAACTTAACAATGTAAGTTTCGGTTATGTCCCTGAAGTAACGGTTTTACACGATATAAGCCTGTATGCAAAACCCGGTCAGAAAATTGCCTTTGTCGGTTCCACCGGTGCCGGCAAAACTACGGTAACCAACCTTTTATCTCGTTTTTATGATAATCTGACCGGCGAAATCACCATAGACGATATTCCCATCGAGAATTTGGAGCGTTCTTATTTACGTCAAAATATTGCAATGGTTCTGCAGGATACGCACCTGTTTACCGGCACCGTCCGTGAAAATATCCGATACGGAAGATTGGATGCTACCGATGAGGAAGTTATTCAGGCGGCTAAAATTGCCTCTGCCCACTCTTTTATCATGCACTTACCAAATGGTTACGATACCGTGTTGGAAAGTGACGGTGCAAACCTTTCACAAGGTCAGCGACAATTGTTGAACATCGCAAGAGCTGCAATCAGTAAGGCTCCTATTTTAGTCCTGGATGAGGCAACAAGTTCTGTCGATACCAGAACCGAAAAACACATTGAAGAAGGTATGGATGCCATTATGGAAAGCCGCACCACTTTCGTAATTGCACACCGTTTATCCACCGTACGTAAGGCCAATGCTATTATGGTATTGGAAAAAGGACGTATTGTGGAACGTGGTACTCACGAAGAATTAATGGCTGCAAACGGCAGATATGCAGATTTGTATAATCAAATTGCAGAGTTAGATTAGTCATTCGTTGAATCCTTTTCAATCTGTTTATAACATCAAAAAAGCCGGAATTCTTTACATGGATTCCGGCTTTTACCTATTTTATCTTCTTTTTTTTACAATCATTTCCGTTACATCAGTCAATACCAAATCACCATGTTGATTTTTTACATAAAAGGTGATTTCCACGATACCGTTCTTCTCGTTACGCTCCGTAAGGCGGGTTACTACTACTTCAGAAGTCAGTTCATCTCCTGCAAATACCGGTTTAAACCACTCGATTTTCGTGGATTTACCTGCGAGTAACTCATCACCGGCTAAATCTATCTGCAGATAATTTGCCCACACTGACATAAAAGACATTACTCCCGGAGCAATAATTTGTCCGAAATGAGTTCCCTTGGCATATTCCTCATCCGTGTGTAACGGAATATTATCATAACGTTTTGCAAATGCCACCATCTCTTCCCTGTCAATGACAACAGGTTCAACTGCTACCGTATCATTTAGTTTAAAATCATCGAAATACATTTCTTATTTCTCTCCTGCCAATTCTAAAATAAATACTTAATCATTGGTCGGTTCTTTTACATATCGAACCCAGGTTGCACCGCAATCAAGCACTTTCGCTTCTTTTAGTTTATAATCCTCTGCCTTGGCACCATAAAAGAGCGGTTTGTCGTTTTTATTTGCCACAATAGGGACCTGTACAAGGCTTAATTCATCCACCAGACCTTCTCTTTGAAATGCACCGTTTAACAGACTTCCGCCCTCCAACATCAACTTACGGATACCAAACAATTCATATAACTTCTGTACCGCCGTAGTAATACTCATTTCTTCTTTCCCCGCAAAAATGTAAGATATACCTGTTTTACGAAGATATGCAAGATACGCATCCGGTACATTTTCACATAACACTTCTATAATGTGTGCATTATCATATCCCGGATCATCGTCATATATTTTACTGTTTTTCCATCCCAGTCGTCCTTTTCGGTCAAATGCGACCGCATAATAACCGGCGTCTTTATCGGCAATGTAATCTTCTCTAGCGATCTTTATACCCATAAATTCTGACAAATTCGGCTCATATCCTGCCGTAAAACTGTCTTCCATAGTAATTCGCCCACAGGCAAATGCATCAGCCTTGTACTCACGGTTCAATCTATAATATTCTTCCGTTGCCGCAGCTGATGAAGGCTGGAACAAAAACATACCTGTTACTTTACCGTCAATGGATTGTAACATATGACAAATAATATATGGTCTGTTCATAAAAGGTCTCCTTTTTTATAATACGGATAACATTTCGCTTATATTATAATTCATTTTTAATCGTTTGGAACATATCGATTATAGATCTCTACATGATCATAAATACATCTCCAACTGCTGGTTGCCCCTGCAGTGACACAGATATATGGTGTTCCGTTTGCATGTTCTTCATAACTAACCGCGCAGTTCCCCGATTCTACCACATATCCGGTCTTTCCTCCGACCACCAAACCGCCTGTATCTTTATCTTCAATTCTTCGCAAAAACCAGTTCGAAATCTCGATTCCTTCCGGATGCTGTGTCGTAGGTGTAGTTGTATAAATATGAGCTGACAATACTTCTCTGCACAACTCATTCTCCATAGCTGCATCCATAATAACCGCCATATCATAAACCGTACAGTAGTGATTGTCATCATATAACCCTACACAGTTTGTAAAATGTGCACTGTCCGACAATCCCAGTTCTTCCAATTTGGCATTCATCATATCGACAAACGCCTCATGCGAGCCTGCTACATAAGTTGCAAGTCCCACGGCCGCATCCCCACCGGAGGGAAGAACGGTTCCGTAAAACAAATCTCTGACGGTTACAACTTCTCCGTCCAAAAATCCTACATAACTGCAATCATTGATATAGGCATAATCCGTAATCTCAAGCGTCATTGTAAAAGTATCATCCAAATCTGCTTTTTCAATGGCTTCCGCTGCCACCAGAACAGTCAAAACTTTGGTCATGGATGCCGGCGAAATCCGGTCATAAGTTCCATTTGCGGCAACAATTGTATTGTCATTCACATTAACTAAAATAGAATGTGTACTAATGACTTCTTCACTGTAAATACCCACAGTATTCGAATCAGATTCAAACTTATATGTTGGACTTTCTTCCTGTGACAAATTTCCAGTTCCGCTCATTACTTCTGCGCCTTGCTCCGCTAACGGTTCTTTATATTCTGCTTCGGTTGTCATTATTTCATTATAATTTAATTCCGCCGCCGAAATTCCGTTCATTAACGCCGTCATCTTAATATCGGAGTTTGATTCTGTTGTACTTTCTTCTATACTGACTTCTTCTGTAATATTTTCATCAACAACCGTTTCTTTCTTACCGGCAATCCTTGTTCCGATTGCAAGGATAATAAAAATTGCGCCAATTGATAAAAGTATTGTTATAATAAGTTTTTTTCGTTTTTCCTGTTTTCTTTTTTGCATCCTACGCCGTCTTCGGCGTTCCATATCTTCATAGAATTCTCTGTCGCGTTCCGAATTCTCTATATTCTCAAAACCTGTTTCCATATTGCTCTCCGGGTATCTGTTTCAATCAAATATTATCAAATTTTAAAAAATAAAATACAAATCTCTTACTCTAAGACTGTCCTTTTCTATTATATCTATTCCCGGAAATAAAACAATAACTATCATACATTTCTGTTTACAAACACTACTCCCAGACCACATTCACCCAATTCAAAAGTTCCTTACCAAGTTGCGCTCTTTCCACAGCACACTGTTTCTTATTCTGACGTTCCGTCTTAAAAGCAAGACGATAAATCCAATGAATATCCGTAAGCATAGCATGGCTCATAGTCGGATACGCAATATGTTTAAAAGGCTTGTCAAATCCTTTCTCTTGCAGGCGTTTCTCCAGATACAGTCCACTCCCGTAGGAAGGCCAAACCTTATCATTTACTGCAGATATAAGTAAAACAGGGCCGTTTATTTTTTCAACCGGAATGATATTCTCTTCTTTTACGGTCTTTTCCCGATTGATGGTAATTAAGTGCATCTCTTTCTCTTTTAAAAGGATTTTAGGCAAATTGAAGGTTCTTGAATTATATGGTGCAAATGGAACTTCTTCACCACGGTAACTCCAACAGGAAGTACCGGACGGCATCTTTGTTTTGCCTTTTACAAGAAGACCCTCACTGATAAAATGCGATGGTACTCTGGCAATAACGCAAGTCAATTCCGAAAACATTGATGCAGAAAGCAAAGCTATTTCGCTGCCTTTTGAAGTACCGTCCATGCCGATTTTTTCATATCCTAATTCTTTGAGCCAACGAATTGCCGATTCAATATATTCAATCGGTACACGATCCAAATCCTTTTGAGTTCCTTTTGTTTTAAAAAGTGCGACCGCAAGGGCAGAAATACCGTTTTGATAATAAAATTCTGCACAGTCTTTTGTGATTTTCATACCTCCGTTAGAACCGGAAACCACAATAACCACCTTATCTTTTTTATCATTTGCTTCAAAATAAATTCCTTCAAATCCTTCTTTCGCTACGGTTGTCTTTACCATTTTCTTCTCTCCTTAGTTAATGCATTCAATAAATCTATTATTTTGTCGTTTTTATAAATATCCTTCATCTGCCATTACAGTTCATCCATGGACAGATCAAACGCATCAAAAAGTGCAAGCATATCATTCTTACTTTCTTCTGACATCTTTACCAATACTTCATTCACTCTTGCGCTCATCTTCTCATGCATTTTGTGATGTCCGTCCAGCACCTTCCGCCCCTTCTCCGTAAGTGTTATAAACACTTCATTGCTACGCTCTTTTGAGGCAGTTTTCAGAATCAAATCCTTTTGTAAAAGTTTTGACGTTGTCTGTGAGACAGCACCTTTGGTAATTCCCATGCGCTCTGCAAGTTTTGTAGTTGTAATACTTTCGTATATACCAATTACCTCAATCATGTGTACTTCCGATGCATATAATAAATCATCGGTGCCGTATTGTTTTGGGTTTTTCGTCTTTTGGTTGTATTTATTCATTAATCGATAGCATAATTCCATAATATTGGGTTCCGACATAATAAATCACCGTTCCTTTTTATATATATAATCTTATAGCAACATTTTTTTAAAATTGCTCGCCCTATGTTGTTTAGTTGCTAAACATATATTAGCATAAACTTACTCACTACACAAGAACTAAAATAAATCCTCTGCATATCTTAAAATAACAAATAAAAAAAAGAATCTTAGAAATGTCAAATAAAACATCCTAAAATTCTTAAGAATCGAGACCTTATGCGTGAAATTCCATATAATCGTGACGCTGCAGTTGCTTATGCAAGGCGATGGGCAATGCATCGCAATCCGGCTTATTATGATTTTGAAAAAATCGGTGGCGATTGCACCAACTTTGCATCCCAATGCATTTATGCCGGTGCCCGCGTCATGAATTATACTCCAACCTTTGGTTGGTACTACCGCTCCTCTTATGATCGCAGTCCCTCCTGGAGCGGCGTGGAATATCTGTACAACTTTTTAATCAATAACCGCTCTGTAGGTCCGTATGCCCGCGAAGTATCTGCATCGGAAGTAATGCCGGGGGATATTGTGCAACTTGGCACCGCCGACGGGCACTTTTATCATTCGCCGGTGATAACCTCCGTCTCACCTGAGATTCTTGTTGCTGCCCATACTTTTGATGCCCTGAATAGGCCCTTATCAACTTATGTGTATGATAGGGCAAGGTTTCTTCATATTGACGGGGTAAGGACATGGTAAGACATAAAGTTAAAATTTTAACCCCGCCATATTCGGCGGGGTCATATTTCAGTTTAAACTTAAAATCTACCTTTCTACATTTCTCCCAGACTCTGCTGTTTTTGCTCTAATAGCATATTAAGTGTAGCCGCGCTCTTGCTGTTAATAGAATAAATAATCACCCAAATCACCAAGTAGCCAACCACAAAAGCACCGGTAAAAATCAGAAACGGAATCAAGCCCAATTCCAGCCAATCATTAAGCAGATACGTCCCTAAATAAGTAAAATACAACACCACTCCGTGAATCAGAATCGCCACAAGCAAAGGCAGGCGCTCAATCTGATACAAAGCATTCATGGCACCGGCAATAAAAGCAAGCCCGGTTATGGAAAATATCCCGATACAAACCTCATTCACCGTTAATGTATTTACAACACCGTTTTTCTGTAAAACCAGATATACTATCGCCAATACAACGGGGCCGAACCCGCATGCAATCAAACCACGACGAAGAAATTCTTTCACAATCTTTTTCATTTGCCTTCATACCTCCTTCTAATCTCCGCAAAACAACGTCTGGACACATATTCCCGATAACCGCATCGGAATACCGCATCCACACCACCGCTAAAAGCCGCATCAAATCGCGCAATGCGATATTCATTGGCAAGGCTGGACTTGTTAATACGGATAAAATAAGAGGGTAACACTTCCTCTAAGTCACGAAGTCTGTCCTGGATGCGATATTGGTTCCCGGCAGTATCAATGGCAATCACTTTTCGGTCAACAATAGTAATACACTCAACTTCTTTAAATGCCAGTTTTCGCATCTCATCTTCCCTATGCCCCATAATGCTGTCCGCACCGGAATAACTACACACCAGATTCTCTATCTGTTGTGTCAGCGTAGACGGTTCATGGACAATTGCTATAATTTCTTCTTCCGCTTTTTTATCGATTACCAGTTTATATTTCATCGTCTTCAATCCTTATTGTTTTTTCATTTGCTTAAGGAAACAGAACACAGCAATCACCGATGCAACGATACCGTATGCAAGTACCGGCAGAATGTGTGAAGCTGCAACCTCAAAGTCTCCGTTAAACAATGCTCTTTCCATTTCTACTGCATGAATAAAAGGAAGCGCATTTGCTATTTTTTCAAAGAAACCTCCCACAAGGTTTAAATCAAACCATACACCGGAAAGCCACGCGGAAAGATTCGTAAGTAATGCACCGCAAATACCTCCAACCTGCTTAACCCCCAAAAGACTGCCGCACAGAAGCCCCAATGCAATATTGAAAATAGCCATAGGAATAATCCCAATAACAGCATAAATAATATTTACACTAAAAGTCAATCCCAAAGGAAGCGCAGCAAGATAACAAATAACGGTCTGACCCAAGGCAATAGGCAGAATCGGAAGCATATATCCCATAATAAAATCCAATCCGGTAAGGGGTGTTGTATACAACCTCTGTAAAAGTGCACTCTCCCTATCTTTCGCTACTAAAGTTGCCGAAAACAATGTCATAAAAGACAATCCGAATATAGTAATCCCCGGTGTCAGTTTATTAATTTCAAACAAACTCACAGGAACATTTGCCTGTATCGCACTCAAAAGAAATAATAAAACCAAAGGAAATCCCAGTCCAAAAGCCAGATTAAGCGGATCTCTTAAAATTTCCTTGGTACATCTTTTGGCAAAAGTCATCATTCTCATAACGCACCCTCCTTTACAATAGACACAAAAGCTGTTTCAAAATCATCGGTTCCGGCCTTTCGGTTCAATTCTTCTACTGTTCCTACAGCCAAAAGACTTCCGCTTCTCATAATACCGATGCGGTCAGAAAGTGCCTCTGCTTCTTCCATGTAATGAGTAGTCAGTATAATTGTAATTTTTCCTTTTAAGGTGCGAATCACATCCCAGAGTTCATGTCTTGCAATAACATCCAAACCAAGAGTAGGTTCATCTAAAAATAAAATTTGCGGTTCACTAATCAGTGCCATTGCGATGCTTACACGTCTCTGCCAACCGCCGGACAACTTTCCGGCTTTTCTTTTTAAAACTTCATTAAGCGAAAATTGTGCAGCAAGCTTCTCAATCCTTTCTTTTGTCTTTTCTTTTGAAAATCCATGAATACCGCAGATTAGTTCCAAATTTTCTTTTACGGAAAGATTCGGTGCAACGGCGGTCTCCTGCGGAGATACACCGATCATCTCTTTTACAAGTTTGGGCTCCTTTGTAATGCTTTTGCCACCTACAAATGCATCACCCGCAGTAGGCTTCGTTAGACAGGTTAGCATCTTAATGGTTGTGGTTTTTCCCGCGCCATTTACGCCCAGCAATGAAAACAATTCACCTTGTTCAATATCTAAATTGAGCTTGTCAACGGCAGTAATATCTTTGTATCGTTTGACAAGCTCTGTTGTTTTAATTTCTTGCATATATTTCTCCTCCGTTTTTATTTGCTAATCACACCATAGCAGATAAAAACAGAGAATTGTGTAAATTTGTCTGTTCGGTCATTTTTGATGTCTCATCGGTAAAAACAAATCTCCAACCCAATCGCAATTAAAATGATACCGCCCAAAATTCCGGCTTTTCCCGCAAGCTTTGTCCCTGCTTTTTTACCAATCACAAGTCCTGCAAAACATATGATAAAAGTAACCACACCAATCAACAGACAGGCAAGCAAGGCTTCCATACAGCTGTATTTTGAAATAGTAAAACCAACGGAAAGCGCATCAATGGAAGTAGCTACACCTTGTACCAGAAGACCTTTCAAGCCAACACCCGGCTTCTCATCTTGTGCATCTTTGTTTTTGATGCCTTCATAAAGCATTTTACCACCGATATAACCTAATAAAATCAATGCAATCCAAGGAATAAACTTTTCAAATATGCAAAAAAGCCTTGCAATCGTAGATACACAAATCCAGCCAATCATAGGCATTGCAAACTGAAATCCGGCAAAAACACCTGCCACACCGCACATCTTATGTTTCTTCATTTTCGGTTCATTCAAACCGTTTGCCAAAGATACCGAAAAAGCATCCATTGCAAGACCTACACCCAACAAAATACTTTTGACAAAAAAAGCAATTCCTAAATTCATTTACCGGGGCCTCCCATTTTATAATATGCATTATCTGCATCAAAGTCTCTATTGTTGTACACTATACTTTTACAACAAAAAACCCAAGCACAGTGCAAAACCATACTTGGGTATATATGCAAAATATATAGACTTCATGCATAGTTTCACTACACATGAGTCTCGCAATTTAAAACAAGCCAGACCAAAAGGTCAGTATGTTGACTTGCTACGTTACACGCTTGCTACTCCCTCATGGGACTTTCCAAATTATAACATCTGACTACAGTAATGTCAAACCATTAATTTCTACTGAACACTCTTTGATATCCTAATGCGAATATTCCTGTAATCAATATAATATTTACACACATTACAATAACACATTCCGTACTTACTTTAAAATCATTTAATTGACTAATTAACAAATGCAATTGCTGAGAATAAAAGATTTTTGCAAACTTTCCAATTGTATCATTAAACATGGATAACATAGGCAAGAATGAAAATACCATCATCACCGGAATTGTAATACTTGTTGCCATCATCTGATTCTTGCTAAAAGCTCCGATTGCCGCTCCAAGCATAGTGGAAATCAAATGTCCGACTGCCATCACAAGCATAAATTTAACCAATATCTCACTGCGATATCCGCCCGCAAGACCAATTACAAGTGAACCAAGCATACATATGCTCCAAATATAAATTGCATTACCGATAAAATATTCCGCTGCTTTTACATTGGACATATGCAAAACCCGCAGTGTATTCTTTTCCTTTTCTTCCGAAATAATAGCAGACATGCTGGTCAAAGGTGCCATACCGATATACATAATTGCAAACAAGTTAGCAAAGAAATGCTCCGGCATATTGTCAATTTTGATTGCATTTTCCATAATTACCGTCATAACAGGAAACATCACAAATTGAATCAAAATGGTTTTATTTTTTAAAGTATCTTTGATTTGCTTCCAAAGAATTGCTAAAACATGTCGCATTATTTATCAAGCCCCTTTCCTGTCAATTCCATAAATACGGTTTCCAGATTCGGTTCCGTGGAATGAATGGTTTCTACTTCTCCTTTTTCAAACAACTCCGCAAGAACTTTGCCCGATTTCTCATTATGTGTTAATTCTATATCATTTCCGTTTTTACAATGAATCAGCAACTTCTTCTGATGATTGTATCTTCGACAAATTTCTTCCGGTGTACCATATTCCACAATTTTACCTTCATTTAATAGCGCTATATGGTCACACAACTTCTCTGCTTCATGCATATTATGGGTGGTAAGAAAAATTGTGGTACCCTTTTTCTTCTCTGCTAAAATCAACTCATGTATACTCTCTGTGGTGGATGGGTCCAAACCGCTTGTAGGCTCATCCAAAAACATAATTTGTGGACTTCGTAGTAATACTCTTGCAAAAGATAAACGATTACGCATACCTTTTGACAAATCAGAAACTTTGGTTTTAGACGCTTTTTCCAATCCGACATAAGTTAACGCATCCGAAATTTTAAGATTACTTTTTCCATCCAGCATTTCATAAAATTTCAAATTATCATAGCAGTTCATTCTTTCGTATAGACCAAAATGATCCATCATGATGCCAATTTTGATATAATCATTTCCTTTTAACAAACCGACTTCTTTTCCCAGAAGCGTTGCCGTTCCGCTTTTGGGTGTCAGTTGTCCTGTTAATATATTAATCAATGTTGTTTTTCCTGCACCGGACGGTCCGAGAAGTCCGAATATTTCTCCCTCTTCAATTTCTAATTCAATACCGTGCAACACGTTTTTCGCACCAAAATCATGATATAAATCTTTTACAATTATTTCTGCACTCATTCTTTTTCCCTTTCACAAAAGTTTTCCAGCGCCGTCTGAAGTTTTTCATTATCGTTTTTTTCTTTTATGGTCGATATAACGATACTGATTGTCGCGCATACCGCAAAACACACAAGAAACGCAAGCCAAGCTTGCCACATATGCACGGGGAACCATCCAAACACCGCCGCAAACCCGGCAATGGCAATGACAATAGATATAAACATAGCAATGGTTCTTATCGCAATAGATGCATTTTTTATAAATGTATCCGTAAAAAATATCATTCGTAACGCAGTTATAATAATCGCCAACAACAAATATTGTAAAAGGGTTGTAATTGCAATGCCGTTATTCCCCATCTGAAAAATACTGGATACGCCTTTTGCATCTTCACCAAATAAAGCCACAAAAATAATCAGACAAATAACCGTAATCCCAAATATAATTAAAATATGACTCAAAAAATCTAAAATTGTGTTCTTTTTATTCATCTTACATTACCCCCAGTCTCTTCTTCATTTCATCCGCATATTGTCTGGATACCACTATTTGTTCGCCGTTTTTTAATGTCAGCCTGATTTTACGCTCCACATCATTTCTTAGAGATTTAATCTGTCGTAAATTTACCAGACATGATTTACTAATTCTCATAAAATTTCCGGCACACAACCGTTCTTCCATCTCATACAAGCGAAGTTTGGACTCATATACATCCTCTGCTGTATACACAAACGTCTTACGCTCCACAGCCTCCACATAAATAATCTTTGTAACATCCAGCAGATGATTTTCATCCTTCTTGCTAACCATAAGTTGTTGGTTCAGCATTCGTAAGGTAGCAATTATTTTCTCCGTTTCGGTATCTAATTGCCTGCAATGAATATCAACTTGGGTTTCGGCATATTTTTCATCTATATCAATGGTAATTTTCACTGGTACTCCCTCCTTTTCCATCAAGGTAACACACGTTTTTATGCAATGCAAGACAACGAAACATAAGTTGCCAAAGAAGTGGCATAAGTTGCCGAAATCACCTTTTTTGCAATATAAAATGCCCCATCCAAAAATTATATGAATAGGACATTTTAAATTTTAATAGTTTATTCTACTGTAACTTTATGATTCATTTTATCTAAAATGAATGTTCCAATATAACCACTCTGCCTGTAGTTCCGTCAACTTTAATCCGATCACCGGTCTTAATAGAACCGGAAGCATATTGACAGCTGACAACGGCTGGTATTCCTAACTCTCTGGCTACAATAATAGCGTGGGACAATGGTGCACCAATGTCTGTTACCACAGCCGCCACTTTAGGAAACAGTTTAATCCAGCCAATATTCGCTGCAGGAACTACGAGAATTTCACCTGGAAGCAACGTGTCGGCTTCGTCAATTGACGTAAGCACTCTTGCATTTCCTTCCGCGAATCCGCAAGAACCGGCAATGCCTTGGAACATATCCCCACCTTCGTTGCTATTTGTCATTCCAAAGCGATAATAACCACTTACTGCGCCGCTTTCTTTCCATTCTTCCGGGACAAAACGCCCGCAAATAATACAGGGAAAATGTGGCATTTCCATTTGCTCTTGATAAGTTTTACGTCTTACTTCCAACAATTCTTTTGGAAATTCACAGCCCTTAAGCAAATCCTGAACTTCTTCAATATATAAAAGAAATATATCGTCATTCAGCCCCGTGAAATCCCCTGCTTTTAAAAAATATTCACGAACCACACAGAAAAGGCGCAATGCATCACTTCTTATTTTTTCACGGGAATAAACCGCTACTGAATACTTCTTTAAAAGACGGTTAAGCCACGCAGATTTGGACGGATACAGCCGATTGAATTCCTGTACGGAAGCTTCTCGACGTTTCTCCTGATTTTCCTTCATTTCATATGCATTGATACCGGAACTTACATAATCTTCAATCACATTGTCCGGGAAGTTTGGTTCTTCATAAGGATACGGAAGTGCAAGTTCCATTTCATTTGCGTGGCGATGTCCGTACCTATTAACATACTCTTCTTTGGTCATCTTCCCTTGAATCACATCATCAATTGCAAGTAAGGTTCCGATACTTTCAATATTTCCGTTCTCCGAACAATCCGATAACAGACGGTCCGCCAGCTCAGCACCACAAACCTCTACAAGTTTCTCTCTTGTTGAAAAGAGTGACTTTACTGACAATCCGGTCATAATGGCAGAAAACGTTTTGCTCATATAAGCCATGCATTTTTCTTCCCATAATGCATTTAACTCTTCTTTATCGGCTGTCTCTCTGATTTCTGAAATCAACTGAATTCCGATTTCGGAAATTCTGTTTTTGAAATTTTTACCAAAATCATAATTACCGGATTTGCGGGACATTGCCCCTTTGATTACACGTCTAATCTGCTTTAAAAAGCCTTTCCTGTCGAAAGCATAAACCGGAATATCCAAATCCTGCGGAATACCGCCGGCCAACTCGGAAATCACATTATAGGCTTTCTCTTTACTGAAACCAAAGGATACCAACAAAGAACAAAGACCGCTTATATTCAAATAAAGCTGTCCGCAGACATTTGAAATCAGCGGAATACCTATACTGTTCTTTACGTGCATTAAAATTCCGTAGGTCGCAGGCGAAACAGGCTGTAAAAAAATCTCACCCACATTGGTTTTGGAAAGCAATAATTCTTCACATAAAGAATCGTTAAAAAGGAATTCCTCAGGGACATTTTTATGAAGTGTGGTAATCGGCCGGGACTGTAAAATATACAACTTTCCTTTATATACTGCCCATTCAATATCCTGGGGACATCCGTAGTTTTTCACAATTTTACGGGCAAAACGATACAGTGTTTTGGCATAAGGTTTAAACTCCATCGGCCCGTTATAATCATATTTCACGATATTAAAACGAATCTCACCATCGATTTCGTCGCCCGAAACTAAAGTCTCACCAACCCCTTTGACATAATTGCCTATCATAAAAGCACTGGATGCCGTAATCGTATCTGCCGTAAAAAGCACACCCGCATATTCCGGTGAAATAAATCGCTGAATAATCACAGCTATTTGCCCATACTCTACATTACGGTTCTCACCATATACTGCAACTCTTTCACTTTTTGCCGACCTTGCAACGGTCTGTACCGCATCAAATATTTTCTCTGCAGGCACATCTAAAACTGTTTCATACGCTCCCGCAAAAGAGTCTTTCAAACCATCTTCCCCAACAGCGGATGAACGTACGGCGTATGTATATTTATCTGGTATTCTTTTGACAAGAGCGACCAATTCGTCCTTCGCCTGCTCACACAATTCACCGTTTTCAAATGCTTCCGCACATATCGCATACCCAAAAGGAACCCGCAAATGTTCCTGCATCAATCGATGAAGCGATGTTGCCTTACCGCCAAAATGCAATTCTCTGTTGCAAGGCAATTTGGAAAGTTCAAATATATACATAAGTTCTCCTTTTACTCTACCCGAAATTTATTCTCCCAAAAACATATTAATATGTTCGGTGACGTATTTACGAAGTTCCTCTTCATTTTTCAAATCAATACCGCATGTTTCTTTTAACTCTTCGTGTCTTAAAATCGTCAGCTCATGTATCCCCGAAAGTTCAAAGGCAATTCTTCTGCACTCGCCTTCTGTTTTGCGGTTCCCGAAGTGTTCCATAATAAAACTGAAACTTTTTCGTTCTGCATCAATTCTACGGTTTAAAAGAACATATTTAGTAATCGCTTTGGCATAATTAAAATGCTTAAGCATCATTTTCATGGATTCAATATGAATCTCAATCAGTTTTTCTTTAGGCGTAAGATTATCCCCTAAAATTTTTATAAAAGCAGGGTTTGAAACTTGTCCCTCTTGCTGAATTCGGTTAAATACCGCGAACAACAGCGCTTCTCTGGAACCGTAACAATAGTTTATCATAGCGGCATTCACTCCTGCTTCTTTCGCAATAGCCCTGGAAGTAACCAAATTAGGATCATCACAACCGGTCATTAATTTCTCTGCCGCATTAAGCAAATCTATTTTAGTTTTCTCAAGATTTCTTTTATCCATAATAAAATACTCCTTTTATTAAACGCGTTTAATAACTACAATTTAACCTACATTATATGCAATGTCAATACTTTTATACAAAATAAAAAAGCCACTATAAAAAACTATGTTTTTATAATGGCTGTCACTTCTTCTTCTTTTATCCCCGTTCCAAAAACTCCCTAACATCTTTGCACCATACTTCCGGCTCATAGATAGCGCATTCCAAATGTGCCTTTCCATTATAGCAAATTACCTCCGCCTCCGAATAGGCTTTCTTTAATAATTTTGCAGACTTCTTGGAATACATTTCGTTCATTTTCGTACCGTGAATATACAGAATCCGGCTGTCATTTCTGATAATGGTATACAAGGCGCTTGTACTCGCCGAATGCACGATATTACGAAGGGATTCATCACTCATATTATCAGCAAGTTTTAAGTAACTATCAAGATACTTCTTCGGCAGAAAGTTCTTCTCAAAATTTTCCAAAGTCTTCGCGTCTCTCGCCTTAGACTTATGTATAATATCAAGATAATTCTTCGTCATAAAAGTTTCCATCATTTTGGGATACGGCACCAGCGGTGCTCCGTCCATAATTAGATTGCGCACTTTCAGACGCTGATTCTTCCAAACCACGTGAGCAATGGCACCG
>JAZNLG010000181.1:0-4002 GCA_045578965.1 Lachnospiraceae bacterium
TTTCATATTCGCCGGTCGCAATATCGATAAAACGTACGAACAAAGAAACTTTGTTTTCTTCATTTAAGTTGGTCCATACATCATTGGTAAATGCATCAATGTCATTGCCGATTGAAACCCACTTCGGTTCGCCTTCAAAACTGGGAAGGGGATTTCCGTCATTCTTGTAAGTATGGATAAAATGACCTTCACCTGCCACAGGATTCTCATATGCAAAGGTATAACGGTTACAACCTTCCGGACGACCGTTGTTGCTCTTTAAAATAGATAATGCGTAGTTATAAGTACCGCCTTCCACATGCATAACACCTGAAATTCTCGGTGTGTAGTTAGGTGCATCCGGCTCAAACTCACGACTTCTTAAAGACTGCTCAAACGTAAGTTGCTTATCCATTCCCTCATAAATGGTATCTGTCTGGTCACCGTTTGTTACGATGGTTTTATTTCCAAGCACGCGTACGGGTGCGTAGATGATAAGACTGGGATCTGTTAACTTAGAAGGGTCAAAAGCCTGTGTACGGATTCCTTCTCCTTCTTCCACAAACACACGGTTTCTGCTGTTTACGCTTCTACCCATGATAAAATATGCGCAAACTGCCTTGGTACCGTCTTCTGACTTACCAATCACAATACCTCTTCCGGGGTAAGCATTCTGTGCCAATTCCTGCATCAAACATTTCTTTTCCATAAAAATGGCTCCTCCTTAGGTGATTTATCACTTTTATATAAAATAAAATTTTTATCCGTAAAAATTAAACAATTCGTCTTTTACTTATAAGACCAGTAAATACCTACGCCCATAGCGCCGGGACCGATATGCGCACAAATGCTCATAGGCAATTCATACATTTCAATCTTATACTCAGGAAAGGCTTCCTTGAGAATTCGCTCCCACTCTTCGCCTACGGAATCATCTCCGGAATATGCACCGTTAATGATGCATTCCTTTCCTTTCAGGCGAGTATCTCTTTCGTTCTCCAACGCCTTTAAAATCGTTTTCACTGCCTGCTTCGTACCTCTTGCTTTTGCAAATGCATCCAGCTTTCCGCCGTCAATTTTTAACACCGGCTTAATATTTAACACTTCGCCGATTGCCGCACCTGCTGCCGTAACGCGTCCGCCTTTTTTTAAATATTTCAAGGTATCCACCATAATGAAAATAGGGGCATTCAACGCATCTTCTTCCAAATACGCTTTAATTTCGGCACCGCTCTTTCCTTCTTCTGCCAAAGCAACCGCATCTAATACGGACTGACGCATAGTTACTGAAATACGCTGGTTATCCACTACATGTACCTTACCGTCATAATCTGCAGCCAACATGGACGCAGTCTGACAGGTTCCTGATAATCCGCTGGACATGGGAATGTATACCACTTCCTCATATTCCTTTAAAAGAGTATCGAACTTATCTAAAATATCTCCGGGCGAAGGTTGCGAAGTTGTTACATCCGCATTAGAACCTAATTTCTCAAAAAAGAAATCCTTCTGAATGTCCTTCTCCTCCAAATATACCTCACCATCGATTAAAATGGGCATAAGAATTAAATGAACACCTAATTCTTCCGCTTTCTGCATTGTGATTCCGCTATTGGTATCTGTTAAAATTGCCACTTTGGATTTCATATGCTTTCCTTTCTTTGTTCGGAATGATAGCTGACAGCCTATTCTATACTAATAAAATGTACCGTTTTTGTCAAATGGCAGTTTATACATTTTTTATATTTTATAAAAGTGAATGTTCTGTCGCCTTGCTTTTAGTAACTAGGTAAGAAATTCGTCCGTATTCTCGCCTGCGTGTCCCAAGAGACGGAATTTCACGGAAAGCATCTGTAGTCCGTTCTGCGGGAAGTACAACCGATAGACCGCATAACGATGGCGAAATGCCAGTTTACGTTTAATGCTTGTGGGCTTGCCGTTACTTCCCTGGAAGGCAAAGGTCTGAATCGGAAATCCCTGATAAAAGAGTGTTACCGGCAATTGCGCCAGTTCGCCCAAATCAGACTTGGCTGTATATTCCACCTCATACTCCGTATTCTCTTCCACATTCACGGCAAATACAAAACTCTTATCCCTTGAAGTATCGGTATCTTCCAAATTGATTACGTACTCATTACCAAGCTCGTAATATTCTACCGCATCGAAATCCTCAATATCCTGTCTCGGTCCGTCTACTACTTCTACCTTTTCCAACATTCCCCGCATTCTCTGAAATGCTGCAGTCTTCATTGTAAAATTCAACACGTTAATGGCACTTCTTTGCACTTCACCAAGGGTAAGCTTACCATTCTCCAATTCTTCCATCAAATTGTCATCGGAAGAATTTCTGGAACCGTCAGGGCATACCATATATACATCATTCTGGGCACGTACCATCGCTGAGAAGTTATTAAGTGTCGCGTCCTTTTCGCCCTCTTCATTCATAGATGCCCACCAGTCCGTCATAACGAAACCGTCAAAGCCCCATTCCTCACGTAAAAGGGCTGTCACAAGGTCGTAATGTCCCGCAGTCCAGACACCGTTTAACGCACCATAGGTAGTCATAATAGTGCTTGCTCCGCCTTCTTCTACAGCGATTTTAAAGCCTTTCAAATAAATTTCACGAATTGCCCTTGCCGAAATGACAGAATCCATCTCCCTGCGCACATATTCTCTGTTATTTGCACAGAAATGTTTGATGGCACCGGTTACACCGCTTGTATGAAGTCCGCGAAGCTGCGCTGCGGCAATTTTACCCGTAACCAATGGATCCTCGCTAAAATATTCGAAATTACGTCCGTTTAAGGGGTGTCTGTGAATATTCATTCCGGGACCTAACAGCACATCTACCTCATTTGAAATCATTTCCACGCCAAGCAATGTAAACAATTCCTCATTTAATTTCTCATTAAAAGTGCAGGCAAGAAGCGTACCGTTTGGCAGACTAAACGCCTTACGACCGCAATCCAGACGCATGCCGGATGGTCCGTCAGAACAACATACCGCAGGCACCTTATGGGCACATAACGTATCCGAAACGCCGGCAAAAGCAGCCGCAGTACCAGGTGTTACACGGGGACTTCCCATGCCTTCACCGCGACATAAACAAACCAAATCCTGGGCCTCAAACTGTGCAACGAATTCTTCTACGGTCACTTTGCCATCTGCTACGTCAGGCAGTGTATACCCTTTATCTCCCGTCACAGCCAAAGCCTTCGGCAAATTTGCAAGGCGCCGTGAATTCATTGTCTTTGTTGCAAGGGGCACAGCCTCTTTTCCCACAATCGCCACACCGTCTTTTATCTCAGGCTTCATACGCTCAAAAGCCTGTACCGGCATTAAAATATCCTTACATTCTTTGATTACTTCCGTTTCTTCTATTTCCAAAATTCCGGCTTTAACACAGTCTCTTGCATTCCCGCCGATATAAAATTCATAAGCACCCGCTTCCAATACTTCACAATGGGCAAATCCTGTTACTCCGCTGTCGTCAAAGGTTGCCAAAGTTTCATAAGGAATACGGATTTCTACCTGTTCCGTTGCACCGGCTTCTAACACTTCCGTCTTGGCAAAACCTACCAGCTCTTTCATGGGGCGTCCAAGTTTCCCTTGTGCCGGTGATACATACACCTGCACCACTTCTTTCCCCGGCACACCACCTTTATTTGTAACAGTTGCTGAAATATATACCTCTTCCGTCGTATAATCCGCTATAATATCTGATAATTCAAATTCAGTATAAGACAAACCGAATCCAAAAGGATATTTTACTTTCTCCTTGGCAAAAGTCTCGAAATAACGATATCCCACATATATATCTTCACAATATATATCTTCCAGACCGGTACCAAAATTCTCGTGTGACGGATAATCTTCAATTCTCATCGCAACAGTATCACTCAAACGACCGGAAGGACAAACCTTGCCCGTAATCACATCCGCAATACCGTGTCCGCCCATCATACCGCCCTGCCATGCCAGCAATACGGCATCGGGATTTGTGACATCCACAAAGGAGAAATC
>JAZNLG010000182.1:0-2245 GCA_045578965.1 Lachnospiraceae bacterium
TAACTGATTTCGGAAAAATCTTCTCATATAAACCAAAAGTAAAAATCCCAAAATCGGGAAGATAGCTGCAATCAGCATACCAACCTTGAACCCTATCTGCTCAGGTGACAGGGCTAAACTGCTTCCCAAAGTATGTGCCCATTCGGTAACAGCAATTTTATCAACGACAATCCCCATCGTCTGAGGTGCAAAGGAAGCACCAAAGTCGCCTCCCGCTGCCATTAACGCATACGCAGATACACCGACTGCAGGAATTTTTTCTTCCATAAGAATCAGTGTTCCTGGCCATAGCATCGAGGTGCAGATACCAGTCAGAACACATCCAACCAAAGAAAGGACTACATTGGATGAGAGTGCAACAAAAACATAGCAGACGACAGCACCGAGCATACTTATCATCATAAAACGAGAGATATTCTTACCAAACTTGGCATAGGCACTTCGTGTAAGAGCAAGAAGTACTGCGAACAGGCACATACCAAAAAGGTCTCCCCACATTTTAGGAATGTGAAGTGCATTTTCCGTATAAACTGAAATCCAATTAGACATGGTGTTCTCGGCACAGGCACCGAGGAAAATACACGCCATGCAGAGGAAGATTCCCTTTGTTCTGTATGCGGACTTGACGGCTTTTTCTTCATTGTGTTCTACGTTCATATCCGGCAGTTTTGCTGTAAACAGCAGAACAGACGCAATGACAGGAAGAGACGCCCAAAAGAATGTCAGGTACATCCAATGCTGATTGCCGAAGAATTTAAGAAACAGGGTGCTGATTAACACAACGCCTACCAGACCATATCCATAAAGTGAATGAAGAATACTCATATCCTTTTCAGGTGTTTCGGATGGCAATGCCGCAACCGTTGGGCTAACCAAAACTTCGCCAAGTCCTGCCGCAACTGAGAAGAGAACCGTGCCAATAACCAGACCCGCATATGCATACTGTGGAAATAGCATAGGGATTAGCGCATAAACACACAAACCGGATGCAGTGACAAGCGGCATGATTCGAATTGTCTTGTGAATATTAAAATACTTGCTAAAAAAACTAAAAATCAAGTCAATTCCCAACTGTGTGCAGAAATTGACAAGAACCAGCGTGCCGAGAAGAGTATAGGATATCCCATACATTTCTCTGAAGGTTGCGAACAAAAGCGGAGGAAGGCTAAATACCGAGGACATTGCGAGATATGTAAAATAACAGGTACGCTTTGTTCTTTTTGAATTTATTGTGTCCATAATAAACTCCTTCTCTATGTATATTCCATATATAGGTTATTGTTCCAATTGGCTCTATTGACAATCAATAACTTATACCATATCATTATAGTGTCATATTGGAGAAATTCATATAAGTATGGTACATGTTTTTGGTAAAATAATTTCAAATAGAAAGCGAGTACATTATGCTCTCAACACCGATAAACTTTGATGATACAATGCGTGAATTATTTGAGTATCCAGACCCTTCGTTTCCTTTTGTCGTTTGGTCGGGAGATGTTCAGTCATTTATAGACAAAACAATCGTCTGTCACTGGCACAAAGAATTTGAATATGGGGTATTGCTTTCCGGAGAATTGGACTACTATATTGACGGTCAACACATTCACGCCCAAAAAGGAGAGGCTGTATTTATCAATTCCAATATTATTCATATGGTAAAACATACTACCCCAAGCGAAACAAATATTTTTACGGTCAGTTTTTTACCTTCCTTGTTCGTAAATGGTGAAAAAGGAACCGTATATAAAAAATATTTTCAGCCCATTCTTCAATCAGGAATCAAGGGTTTTTGCATAACGCCTGCCACACATAATGGGAAAACAATCCTCGAACTCCTCTACAAACTGATTGATATTGATAAAAATTCTCCTAATGATTATGAATTATTATGCCTAACCATTGTCAGCCGTTTATGGAGTATAACATTAAAATTTATTCAAGAACATGAACATGGATTCGTTCCGTTACATAGAGAACATAACAACGAAGGCAAGGCGAAAGAAATTTTACGATACATACACGAACACTATAAGGAAAATATTCGAATTGAAACACTTGCACAGAAAACATATATCAGTCGAAGTGAGGTTTTCAGGTGCTTTCAAAAATATACGGGACAGAATCCTATTGAGTATTTGAACGAATATCGTTTGGCCCACGCAGTAAATATGCTTCTTGAAACGGATAAAACAGTCACACAGATTGCCTTGGAATGTGGTTTTTCAAGCTCCAGCTATTTTGG
>JAZNLG010000183.1:0-5298 GCA_045578965.1 Lachnospiraceae bacterium
GGTTATTTTGCCTGTAGTGTAGGAAATGTATCAGAAGAAATGCTAAAAAAGTATATCGAAAATCAAGGCTAAGAAAGAAGGTGACAGCAAATGTTAAAAGCATATAAATACAGAATATATCCCAATAATGTGCAGAAAGTACAGATAGAAAAGACATTTGGCTGTTGCCGTTTTGTGTATAATCAGACACTTGCATATCGGAAAGAAAGATACGAAAAAGAGAAAAAATCTGTCAGCAAAACAGATTGTAATAATTACTGCAACAGGGAATTAAAGAAAGAATATGAATGGCTGAAAGAAGTGGATAAGTTTGCTTTAACAAATGCGATTTATAACATGGACGGCGCATATCGGAAATTTTTTAAAGAACATGCAGGTTATCCGAAGTTTAAGAGTAAACACGATAATCATAAGTCATATACAACAAATTTTACAAATGGCAATATAGCAGTAGATTTCGAGGGGAAGAAAGTAAAACTGCCTAAATTAAAAGAAGTAAGAGTAAAACTGCATAGAAATTTTAGCGGGCAGATAAAATCAGCAACGATATCACAAGTACCGAGTGGGAAATATTATGTATCGATTTTAGTGGATACAGAACACGCGGAACTGCCACATACAACCCAAAATACAGGAATCGATTTAGGTATTAAGGATTTATGTATTACTTCTGGTGGAAAGAAATACGAAAATCCCAAAATTATCAGAAAATACGAGAAGAAACTGGAAAAACTGCAAAGGCATTTAGCCCATAAAGAGAAAAGAAGTCAAAATTACTACAAAACAAAGAAAAAGATAGCATTATGCCATGAGAAAATAACCAATACCAGAAAAGATTATCTTCACAAGATATCCCATGAGATTATCAGCGAAAACCAAGTGATAGTCTCGGAGAATTTGCAGATAAAGAATATGGTAAAAAATCATCATCTGGCAAAGTCAATAAGTGATGTATCATGGTATGAGCTGACAAGGCAGTTAGAATACAAGGCAAAATGGAATGGAAGGGAATATGTCAAAATAGATACATTCTATGCCAGTAGCCAGTTGTGTTCAGCTTGTGGAAACCAAAATACAGAGACAAAAAATCTGACAGTCAGGGAATGGATATGTCCTGTCTGTGGAGCGAAGCACGATAGAGATATCAATGCGGCGAAGAATATACTGGGAGAAGGATTAAGACAAATAGCATAAAAAATAACAATATAGGGCAGGGACTGCCCGAATTAACGCCTGTGGAGATAGTAGGTTACGAGGTCTGGGAAGCAGGAAGCCCATTGGCTTTAGACAATGGGTAGTTCACACTTCTGAAGGCGAACAATAATCAAGTCGTGAATATAGCAACAAAGACGAATCTTCTTGCGCTGAATGCTTCGATTGAGGCGGCAAGAGCCGGAGAAGCAGGGAAAGGATTTGCAGTGGTAGCAAGTCAGATTAATGTGCTTGCAGCCAGTTCCAAGAAAGCAGCCGGCGATAGCAACGAAGGACAGATTAAGATTGAGCAGGCAATTAACGGAATTTCAGATGCGGCGAAGGCTTTGCTTGAGGTTGTAGATAAAGTGAGTGAGAGAACCAAGCACTTGGCAGATTCAACCGGAGAGATTGCACAATCTTCTGCTAATATTTCAGAAATCAGTAATCACATCAAGAAAAATCTGGATGAACTTGTGCGCGGAATCGAATAGTGAGAGATGAACAGTAAAAAACAAGAAAAAGTAAGGATAAAGGAGTAAGAAGATGAAAAAGTTTTTTGAGGAATTTAAGGCATTTATCAGTCGTGGAAATGTTATTGATATGGCAGTCGGTATTATTATCGGAGGTGCTTTTACAGCCATTGTTTCTTCTCTTGTAGAAGACATTATCAACCCGATTATCGGATTGTTCGGAGGAATGAATTTTGACCGTTATAAGGTCACCCTTATGGGAGAAGCAACTTTGAATTACGGTGAGTTTTTAACTGCAGTGATGAACTTTATCATCATGGCAT
The DNA here is from genome assembly GCA_045578965.1 of Lachnospiraceae bacterium. Taxonomy (GTDB): domain Bacteria; phylum Bacillota; class Clostridia; order Lachnospirales; family Lachnospiraceae; genus UBA3766. The sequence continues at coordinate 1,988 of JAZNLG010000183.1, forward strand.
TTGTGGTATTCCTTCTTGTGAGCATGATTAATAAAACAGCTGAAAAAATGAAAAAGAAAGAGGAAGAAGCAGCGCCGACAACAAAGAAATGCCCGTTCTGTATGAGCGACATACATCTTGATGCAACCAGATGCCCGCACTGTACTTCAGTTATTGAAGAGGTAAATAAGAAGGATGAGGCTTAATACAGACGGTAGATTTTATGAACTGGACCAATTGGTGCGTGCCAATTGTCAGGACTGCGTCGGTTGTTACGATTGTTGTGTGGGAATGGGCGATACCATTTTGCTTGATCCTTATGATATGTGGATGCTAAAAAAAGCAACCGGACTGGGGATGCAGGAGATGCTTGGACGGAATCTGATTGCACTTAAAGTGGCAGACGGATTGGTACTGCCTTATATTCAGATGGATTCAAAGACGGACACATGTCCGTTTTTGAATGTAGAGAAAAGATGTAGTATTCATGCACAACGTCCGGGGATGTGTCGGTTGTTTCCGCTGGGAAGAAATTATGATGACGGACATTTAAACTATATTCTGCTTTCGGATGCGTGTCAAAAGAAGAACCGGTCAAAAATAAAAGTAGGGCAGTGGATCGGGGTTCGTCCCGAAAGAGCATATCATGATTATGTTCTGGCATGGCATGATTTTCGAAAAGCTATTCTACAGTTGTGCGAAGAAGCAGGTGAGGAAGAGATGAAAACACTTGCTATGTATGTGCTTCAGGAATTTTATATTTCTTTTCAGGCACCGGAAGATGTATTTTTTGCTACAATAATACAGAAACTGGAGCATGTGGAGCATACTCTCGGGATTATAAAATAAGTAAAGAAGGAGTTATGATGAAAGAAAGAGAAAGTTTTAGTTCAAGGCTTGGGTTTGTTCTGGTATCTGCGGGATGCGCCATTGGACTTGGTAATGTTTGGAAGTTTCCGTATATCTGCGGTCAGAATGGCGGGGCGGCATTTATTTTGGTATATCTGCTTTGTCTGATTGGATTTGGACTTCCGATTTTGATTTGTGAGTTTGCAATCGGAAGGAAAAGCCATAAGAGTATTGTAAAAGCGTTTGATGAATTGGAACCGGAAGGGACAAAGTGGCATAGATTTGGAAAATTCGGAATTGCCGGCAATTATTTGCTTATGATGTTTTATACAATGGTAGCAGGATGGATGTTAGCCTATGCTTACCGCATGATCCGAGGAACTCTGGCAGGTGTTGATATAGAAGCGGCAAATGCAGAGTTTGCTCTTATGACAAGCAATCCGGGAGAACTGATTTTTTGGACAATTCTTGTAATTGCAGTCTCATTCGGGGTCTGTGCCAAAGGGCTTCAGAATGGCGTGGAAAAAATCACAAAGGTAATGATGCTTTTACTAATCGGATTGATGGTAGTGTTGGCGGTAAATTCCGTGTTTCTTCCTAATGCGATGGAAGGAGTAAGGTTTTATCTGGTACCGGATTTTAAAAAGATGGTAAGTAACGGAATCGGAACCGTAATATTTAACGCGATGTCACATGCTTTCTTTACCCTTAGTGTCGGAATGGGAAGTATGGAGATTTTCGGAAGTTACTTAAATAAGGACAGAAAACTTTTGGGAGAGGCAGGAAATGTACTTGTGCTGGATACGTTTGTGGCTTTGACAGCAGGTTTTATTATTATTCCTGCGTGTTTTGCGTACGGAATTGAGCCGGATGCAGGACCATCTCTTCTGTTTATCACACTTCCGACCGTATTTGCACACATGAAAGCGGGAGCAGTCTGGGGAACACTCTTTTTTGTATTTATGACATTTGCCGCACTTTCAACGGTTATTGCAGTATTTGAAAACATCATTGCCATGACAATGGATGCGACCGGGTGGAGCAGAGCAAAAACAGTTTGGATTAATCTTGCGCTGATAATGGTTCTTTCGCTTCCTGCGATTCTGGGATGGAATGTTTTGTCGTTTGTTCATCCGCTTGGAGGAAGTACAAATTTGATGGACCTGGAAGATTTTATTGTGTCATATAATATTTTGCCACTTGGAAGTTTGTTGTTTGTATTGTTTTGTGTAAGAAAAAACGGATGGGGCTTTGATCAGTTCCTTGAGGAAGCAAATACCGGAAAAGGAAAAGCATTTCCAAAAGCGCTGAAGGGATATATGACGTATGTGATTCCTACATTAATTGTTGTGATTTATCTGAAAGGATATTATGATTTCTTTGCAAAACAAAGTGTAGCGGTCCGTATATTCTGGATGGCGGTTGCTGTTTTGTTCTTAGCGCTGATTATGAGTTTTGCCTTTGGAAGAAAAAAGAAAAAATAGAGGATGAAAAGAAGTGTCTAAAAGAGGCACTTCTTTTTTGGGTTGACGCAGAAAATAAAATGGAGTATAACTGTAACAGATACCCCCAGGGGGTATATAGAAAAGCGAAGGGGAGAGTAAATATGAAAGATTCACAGAAAGAGACTTGTTGTTGCAGTATGCGTAAAAAAGAGCGGGATGAAAAAGAATATAAGGATTTGATTCACCGTTTAAGCCGTATAGAAGGCCAGGTGCGCGGCGTAAAAAAAATGGTGGAGTCAGATTGTTACTGCGTGGATATTTTGATGCAGGTGTCAGCCATCAGTGCTGCCTTAAATAGCTTTAATAAGGTTTTGCTGGCAGATCATATCAGAGAATGTGTAGTAGAGGATATCCGAAACGGAAAAGAAGATGTGATTGATGAGCTGGTAGAAATTACGAAGAAGCTTATGAAATAGGAAAAGTTGGTGAAAGAATGACAAAATATCAGATTACTGGAATGACATGCGCGGCATGTAGTGCACGGGTGGAAAAAGCTGTTTCCAAGGTAGAAGGGGTGACGGAAGTATCGGTGAACCTGCTCATGAATACGATGCAGGTGGAAGGAAATGCCGAAAGCAGCGACATTATCCGTGCGGTGGAAAAGGCAGGATACGGAGTGCTTGCGGAAGGTGAAAGAAAGGCACCTGAAGAGAAGGAAGTGAATGTAGATACAGAGTGGGATGAGGAGGAAAAGAGTACGCGATTTCGGCTGGTGGCTTCGGTAGGACTGCTGATTCCGCTGATGTATCTTTCGATGGGACATGTGATGTGGGGATGGCCCGTATGGGGAGACTTGCAGGAAAATCCAATGGCAATCGCCATTTGGCAACTGGTTTTGACATTGGTGATTTTGTTTCTCAACAGAAAATTTTTTGTTCAGGGATTTGGAAGTCTGCTGCGTGCAGCACCGAATATGGACAGTCTGGTTGCGATCGGATCCGGGGCGGCATTTTTGGCCAGCTGGTTTGCGCTCATGGA
>JAZNLG010000184.1:0-1643 GCA_045578965.1 Lachnospiraceae bacterium
CTCGTCCTTTCAACATCCACTACGCTTTCCACCGTCATAATCTTCGCAATGATACGGTCCAACTCATCCTTGCTTGCGATTTCAAAGGAAGTCTGCATAGAAGAAATACCTTTTTTACTGGTCTTGGTAGAAAGACTTACAATATCGATATCCTTCTCGGTAAGCGCCTTGGCCACATCTGCCAAAAGACCGTTTCGGTTGTAGGCATAAATAATGATTTCAGCAAGATATTTAGCATTTGCGTTACTTGAATCACCGCCTTGTTGCCACTGAGCCTCAATCAAACGCGCCTTATCTTCTTCGGGAAGATTAATCACATTCACGCAGTCCACTCGGTGAATGGATACGCCACGTCCTCTGGTTACAAATCCTAAAATATCATCTCCGGGAATCGGACTACAACATTTACCGAAACGCACCGCCACATCATCAACACCTTCTACCACAATACCGCCCTTCGGCTTGCGGAATACCTTCTTCTCAGCAGTTTCTGCCACTGTTTCAAGAACTTCTTCATCTGTAGGCGTTTTCTTATGGTCTTTCTCATAAAGTTCCCACATTTTATTGATAATCTGACCTTCTTTTAAACCGCCGTGTCCTACCGCAGCAAGAAGCGCATCCCAGTTGTGGAAACCGTATTTACGCATAACAAATTCCGTATATGCCGGCTTCATTAAATCCGGTAACTGTATCCCTTTTGCCTTACAATATCCTAAAAGAAGATCTTTACCTTTGACAATATTCTCTTCTTTAAATTCATTCTTAAACCACTGGTTGATTTTGTTCTTAGCGAGGGTACTCTTGGCCATTGTAAGCCAATCTCTGCTGGGTCCCGTCGCATTGTTGGACGTAATAATCTGCACAACATCACCGTTATTGATGACATAATCCAAACTCACCAACTTACCGTTTACTTTGGCACCTACCATACGGTTACCTACGGCACTGTGAATGCTGTAAGCAAAATCAATAGTATTCGAGCCTGCCGGAAGATGCTTTACTTCACCTGTCGGCGTAAAACAATACACGCTATCAGAGAACAAATCCAAATCGCTCTTTAAAAGATGCATAAATTCTCTGTTGTTATCAGACTCTTTCTGCCATTCCAAAATCTGACGCAACCAAGCCAGCTTCTCCTCTTCCCCACCGGCACTCTTCTTACCGTCGGAAACTTCTTTATACTTCCAATGGGCTGCAATACCGTACTCTGCGGTTTTATGCATCTCATAGGTACGAATCTGAATCTCAAAAGGCTGTCCTGTGGAACCAATCAAAGTAGTATGCAAAGACTGGTACATATTGTCCTTGGGCATCGCAATATAATCCTTGAAACGCCCGGGAATCGGCTTGTAAATCTCATGGATTACACCCAAAGCCGCATAACAGTCTTTGACGTTATCCACGATAATACGAACCGCAAAAAGGTCATAAATCTGATCCAAGGACTTACCCTGGTTTTTCATCTTTTTATAAATACTGAAAAAGTGCTTTACACGACCGTCAATTTCAGCCTTAATACCTGCGTTATGGATATGCTTGCTAACTTCATCGACAATACTCTGCACATAAGCTTCACGCTCGTTCTTCTTAATGGCAATTTTATCTACTAAATCATAGTATACGTCAGGTTCAAGATATTTTAA
>JAZNLG010000185.1:0-9677 GCA_045578965.1 Lachnospiraceae bacterium
GAAGTCTTAATCTGCGGCGGCATCGGCGGCGGCGCACAGATGGCACTTGCACAGGCCGGTATCAAACTCTACGGCGGTGTAAGCGGAGATGCGGATGCGGCAGTTGCAGCTTACCTTGCCGGTAATCTCGATTTCAATCCCAATGTACAATGTAATCACCACGATCACAGCGAAGGACATAACTGCGGCAACCATAGTTGCGGAAGTCACAGTTGCCACTAATAATTTTTGAATGCTATAGTTTATGAAATTACATATGTATTTTTAAATCAAAGAATTTTTCAAAAATAAGAATTTTTTTACGAAAAAGTACATAATTTTATAAAAAGAAATGGACAACTTTCTTATTAAAAAATATAATAAAATCACCACAAAATAAAAGGAGAGTTACACCAATGTCTAAATACGCAGGTACACAAACAGAGAAAAACTTAATGGCTGCTTTTTCCGGAGAATCAGAAGCCAGAAACAAATACACTTATTTTGCTTCCAAAGCAAAAAAGGAAGGCTATGAGCAGATTGCGGCTCTTTTCTTAAAGACAGCAGACAACGAGAAAGAACACGCTAAATTATGGTTCAAGGAATTGGAAGGCATCGGCAACACAGCAGAAAACCTTATCTCAGCTGCTGCCGGCGAAAACTATGAATGGACCGATATGTATGATGGTTTTGCTAAAACTGCAGAGGAAGAAGGTTTCCCTGAGTTGGCTGCTAAATTCCGTATGGTAGCTGCCATTGAGAAACATCACGAAGAACGCTACCGCGCATTGTTACACAATGTGGAAGCAGCAGAAGTATTTGCTAAGAGCGAAGTAAAGGTTTGGGAATGCCGCAACTGCGGTCACATCGTAGTTGGTACCAAGGCTCCCGAAATCTGCCCGACATGCGCTCATCCTCAGGCGTACTTTGAAATTCACGCAGAAAATTACTAAGATTTATATAAAACAGATTACCAAGGCTCATGGACAATATGTTTATGAGCCTTTTTTATCGAAATAATGATATAACTTTTTACTTCACAAATAAAAAGATCCGCAATACCTTAGGTACTGCAGACCTTTTTTGCCGAATCAGGCACTTTTCTTTTTTAGTATTCTTTGTTTTTGTTTGACTTATTTTCAGTTTTATCGGAATAGTTGTTCTTAGAAGCATTCTTTGCTTTGTTGTTATTCTTATCTTCTGTCTTGTAACAATCCTTATTTGCATTGTATGACTTATCGTTGTAGTTATCCTTCATGATGCACCTCTCCTTCCAATTGAAATCTTTTTCTTTTTGCATTCTATTGTGAATGAAACGCAAACGTGCTTCGCTTATCAAACACATCCACGTTTCTGAAAATATTGTTTGCAGGTTTACAGGTTTATAAACTGGAAGTTTTTTGCTATAATTTTTTAAAAAATGAAACCTTTTTGATTTTTTATGTGTTTTATTGGTGTAAGAGCCTTATAGAAAGAATGCGCATTACCATAAGAGGAGAAAGAAATGACAGAGAAATTATTCTGCCAACATTACGAAAAATATAAGAATACTGTGTATTCGGTGATATTTAATTACGTGCAGAATACAGAAGATACCGCGGACCTTTTACAGGAAGTGTTTATGAAATTGTTTGCGACAGAGGACAGTTTCCAAAATGATGAACACCTGAAAGCCTGGCTGATTCGTGTTTCCATTAACTTATGTAAAAACCACTTAAGAAGTGCAAAAGTACGTAAATTTGTCCCTCTGGAAGAAGATATTCCTTTCTTTGACCAACAAGAAAGCAATGATTTGCTCAAGGTGGTTTTTACTTTACCGGAAAAATATCGAATTCCGATCCACCTCTTCTACTATGAAGATTACAGCATTAAAGAAATCAGCGATATTCTCGATATGCCCGAGGCAACTGTCAAAATCCGACTAAAAAGAGGTCGCGAGAAATTAAGCAAAGTCTTAAATAAGGAGGACTGGTTATGATGAACATAAATGAACAATACAAAAAACAAACCGACCGGTTCTGCGAAGCCAATTGTATGATTACCGCTGAGGACATTCTTGCCAAAGCAAAACAGCGGCAAAATAATATCACAAATGAAACCGCTACAGATATCAAAGAATCGCAGAACAAATCCGGTGCTAAAATCACACCGATAAATACCAAAAAAACAATGTTCCGCTTAAGCCACGTGGCAGCGGCCTGCCTGGCAATTTTTCTGCTGACCGGCACTACCATCCTTGCTTTTAGCGGAAGAATCGACAACGTCTTCGGCGATGCCGGAAGAACCGTAATCGCTTTCGATGAAACGAAAATGGAACTCTTTTTCCGAGATATTCTCGGAGATGAAACCACTGCCGAACTGGCCGGCAAGGGCTATTTTTACGAAATTAATCAGGTTGAGGAAGACGAAAATTTCCGTATCGACGTCATTGCGGCGTCCGGCGATGTGGATAATGCCAAATTGGCCGTTGACGTATATGTAAAAGATGATAAACTTGCGGCAGCGAATGAACGAATTTATCTGGTATGTTATATGGCAAATCCCGGTGAAGAGGTTGTAAAAGACCCTAATGGTTGTCGTGTAACCGGAGGATACGGAATCAAAGACAAATCCGTTGACAACCTGTATCACGTACTTTTAGATATTGACTCAAATCATTCTGAAACCGTATATCATTTCACAACGGTTATTACAACGTTTGCATCCGATGAAAACGTGGATTTATTTGCTTTTGACTGGTTGCCTTATCTGGAAAGAGATCCTTTCTGGAGATTTCACGCTACCGATATATGCTCTCATATTACCATTCCGGAAGAAGCCTACATTGAACTTCCTACCCGCCGATACAGAGAAGTTTCTTATCATGGTCCGACATATGAATATCATTTGGATTCGGTGGAATACGGTTACTATGAGATGAGACTGAACTTCCATTTTAACTATGAAAGCGATTTTACTCCAAGCAACGAAAGCGGACAGATGGCGCATGAACGTTATATGGTTACTGAATTTTACAATATGTTACAGGATGCTGCATTAGTGATTGACGGAAAAGAATACAAATACCCTGAAGATAAAGTCATTCCCTATGCACAATGCTTTTTCAGTGAAGAAGAAGGCGCGTCCGACCTGTGTAACTTTGCAATTTGTTTCCCTGCAACCGACTACTTCGAAGCCGACAGCATTCTTTTACGAATCGGCGATGAAACCTATGATTTAAAAGAAAGTAAATAAAATGAAGAACTATTTTAAGACATTTATCAACAAATACTTTACAAAGAAAAATATTATTATATTTTCCGTTGCTCTCGTTATTTTTACACTTCTGGTCCTCTTTGGACCGGACACAACCATAAAATACGATTGGATGAACCGAGAAAACGGTATCGGTTATCATACAATAACTTCCAATCATGCCAAGATGAAATGCGGCGGCAATTGGCTAAATGAATCTGTTAATGCGTATGTCCTTGAACACGGAACAGATTCGAAAACATACGAATATAACGTAAATTCGGATGCCCTCACCGTCTTTTATGCCAAAGATTATAATAAGGGCAAGAAACATCCTGCTTCTTTCACCATTACTTATCTTTCTGACCAGACAACGCCGGTAAAAGATCAGGCTACAGCTTTTGCTTCCTTACTTCAAGGCGATGACTACAAATTGATTGAGAAAGAGGAAACTACTTGGGAAGATGCGGGACGGTATTACTATCTGCACAATGATGACCACTACGCAGATCCTTTTCCTTCTTATGAGTGGGATATTGAAGTTTGGAAATATGAATATATCGATAAAAGTACCAATCAAAAGTGCGAAACTCTCTTCTTTGAAAGAGCGGACGGCTTTTATACCATTGATATGAAGTATCCCAGATACGGCAAATCCGTAAAAGAGGAGATGTATCTCTTATTTGAAAACATTACGTTCCAAATCGATCTGGAAATTGACCGGCAGATGGACGAAGCGCTTTCTTGTACAACGGAGAAAACAGACGATGGAGAACTTATTGTAGCAGTTACCTATGACGGTGATGTTACGATTGATATGTTATACTGTCAACTCGAAAGTTTTGTTTCGGAAGATGGCGACGCTTCTGTCTCCTTAGCTACGACTACTAAGTCTGATATAAAACCCGGAGAAACCGTAATCTTTACCTTTGATGCGAGAACCGTAAGCGACTTTGACGGTATTGAACCCCGTGTTTTTGCTGCCTGGAATGCACATGATATAAAAGACGGCCATAATATGTCTTACTAAAAAAGGAGCAATCACTATGAAAAAAAAGAAAATTTTAATCGTAATATTTACGTTTCTGGCAATGATATTTTTACTTGGTGGTATCCTTATTACTACCACACTTCTTTCGCTAAAAGATTATCTGGATCACGTGCCTGAAGTTATACCTAATCCTTCCATTACGGCAGAATGCGGTGATACCTTAACGGTATCGGACCTTTGTCAAATTGAATGCGAAGGCAACTACTATCCTAAGATATATATGAATGATACACAAATTGCGGATGCCATGGTAAGCGAAGATAAACAGTCCATTTATGTCGGTTCATCCGCCGGTGTAATTACCGTGGAAATTTCTGCAAGCGGAGAAAATGCCGAATCATCCGGCGCAACTGCAAAAATATATGTAGGTATCGGTTTGAATTAAGCGAAAACTACCATTTTATCCGTAACTGAATCTTTTTTATAATAAAAAATTCCCGATTCAAAAATGAAAGGCATAATGATGAATAAAAAATTAAAAATACTCCTAATCATAGTAATTGCAGTAATCTTGACAGCAATTCTCTACGTTGCCGTTATTCATCCCCGCATAAAACTGCATATTCAAACATTGCGGGTTTATGAAGAAATGGGAGGCGGTACGGACATTGGCCAGCCTTTAATTAACTATAATCAATATAATGTCAAAGATGATACCTTAAAAATGATTGATATGGGGGACTTTCACATCGGTGTTCCTTCCGATTGGGAGAAGCAGGATAACGACGATGGTGCCTTCGTTATCTACGGTTCCGGAAGAACTACTCCGGATGGTAAAAAATTCGAAACGCTTACCTCCACCGGTAGCGGGACGGATTATTCCGATATGGTTATTCTAAATCGGGAACTTTATGAATCGGATGACTTGTGGCGCAGAGTAAACAAAGGTTTTGAATCCTTAGGATACGGTATGCCCACAACAGCTTATGACAGTTTACGCTGTGCATTGGAAATGAGAGCCGAGGACTATAATCTTCTCGACTACAATAAATCTCTGGCTTTTACCTATGCACTGCCGTTCCGTGCAGGTTCGCCTAATTATTATGACGGTATTACCAGTTGGTCTTATCTTTATGAAGATGAATACAAATGCGGCATTATTAATGAAATGTACAGGAAAGATACAGACTCTTACAGATATTATCTGAGTTTCTACGATACGGAAGATTTAAATACCGAATATTTTATTCTGCTCTCTGCAAAAGATCAAGAAACTGCTTATGCCATCATTAATTCGTTGACCTTTGATGAGTAAAAGATATAATACTTTTATTTTTTGTTATTGCATAAAAATAGCCCCCTGCTTTGTTGATATTCATCAAAAAGCAGGGGGCCTTTATTTTATAATTCTCTCAATTCAAATTTACCAATCATTTCTTCCAAACCAATCGCCTGTGCAGAAAGTTCCTGGCTGATTGCCGAAGTTTCTTCCGCAGATGCGGAGTTGCTCTGTACAACGGTTGAAATCTGGTCGATTCTTACCTGAATCTGCTTTAACATGTCGGCCTGTTCCTGAGATGCTTCCGCTGCACCTGCTGCAGCACCCGCAAAGGATTCCATATTGGAAAGTGCGGTACCGATAGATTCCATCGTATATTCTACCATAATACTTCCGTTTTCGATTTCAGTAAGAGACTTACTGATTAATTCTCTGGTAGTAACCGCTGACTGACGGCTGTCTGCTGCCAACTTACCAATCTGGTCTGCTACTACTGCAAAACCTCTGCCGGCTTCTCCTGCTCTTGCTGCTTCAATAGATGCATTCAATGATAGAAGATTGGTCTGCGCCGCAATACCTTCGATTGCTGCAATAATGTTTTCGATTTCTTTTGATGTATTGGTAATACGTTCCATTGCCTCTGTAAGCTTACCGATTTTTTCACGACTGCTTTCAGCATCTTCGGCAGCTTCCCTGGCACTGTTTGCCGCACCAATAGCATTTTGGGCACTGTCTTCAGCAATATTGGTTACATCCGCAATAGTAGCTGTAAGTTCGTCAACCGCACATGCCTGCTCGCTGGCACCTTCTGCCAATTCCTGTGCACTGCCTGCTAACTGCTCGGAACCAATCATTACATGCTGGGATGATTCCTTAATCTGACGTAAAGTAGCATCTAACTGGCCGTTTAACTGGTTCATTGCAACAATCAAAGTTTCAAAATCACCTACATATAAATCCACTGCAGAAGAAGTTACATTGAAATTGCCTTCTGCCATCTCGGAAAGTAAACTGCCGGAATCGTTTATCACAGCTTTCAATTGATTGCAGGTATCTTTTAAATCCTGTGCAAGTTCTCCCAATTCATCGCTGCTTTCATATGTAATATCAATGTCGAAGTCACCTGCTTTTATCTTATTTACGGCATCTTTTAATTCAAAGATCGGTACAACAATAGAATCTGCCAAACTGGTTGAAACGGTTTTACACAAAATGATGGTCAGCATTTCCACAATCAGTAAGACAACAATTACTACGATACCCAGTGTAATGGGCAATCCGTTCTTTGCCATATTAATACATAAAAGAATAATTCCTGCCATCGCAATCATTGCGGTAATGGAAACGCCTGCGATTACAGGTCCAAAACCCAAACTAAATTTCTTCTGCATCTTAGCATTTAAAAGTCTTTTGTTTAATTTTACTTTCTTCTGTTTCTTTGCCATTGTTAACCCTCCAATATTGTTTTTCCTTTTTTATCATATTTCTACAAATTTGCTTCCTGGCGGATGGTGGCATCTCCGCGTTGCAATGCCACAATACCTGTACGGCAAATTTCTACGATTCCAAAATCCCTCATAACATTGATAAAATCATCAATGTGTCGTCTTTCCCCTGTCACCTGTAAAACCAGAAAATCCCGGCTGTAATCTACAGTTTTGGCTTCAAATGCCTCTGCTGCTGCCCGAATTTCTTCACGATTTTCCGGTGAATTCGTTACTTTGATTAAAAGTAACTCACGGCTCACGGAATCTTCATTGTGAAGTTCCTTAATCGAAATTACATCCGGCAACTTATAAAACTGATTGATTAACTGCTTCTTAATACTCTCCTCACCCTCGAATAAAATCGTAATTCGGGAATAATCCGGCGACTCCGTCTCACTAACGGTAAGACAGGAGATATTAAATTGGCGACGGCGGAACATAGATGTAACTCGGTTCAAAACACCGGATTGGTTATTAACCAGAATTGCAATTGTATATTTCTCCATTCTAGTCACCTACCTTTACAATCAAGTCTTCCATTGTACCTCCGGGAGGAAGGGTAGGAAGTACAAATTCATCTTTGTCAATCCTACAATCAATGAGAAAAGGACCATCATAGGCAAACCCCTTGTCCAAAGCTTCTCTCAACTCATCCAAGGTAGAAGCTACCGCACCATCGGCACCAAATGCCTGCGCCAATTTGACATAATCGGTCTGACGTTCCAATACCGTATTGGAATAATGCTTATCAAAAAACAGCGTCTGCATCTGACGAACCATACCCAACACACCATTGTTCATTAAAAGAATTACCATAGGTACGCCGTAGGTTACCGCAGTTGCCATTTCATTCATATTCATACCAAAGCTTCCGTCTCCGGTTACCAATACAGAACGTTCCTTGGTTGCCATAGCTGCACCGATTGCCGCGCCCATACCAAAGCCCATGGTTCCCAGGCCACCACTGGATATGAACTTACGCATTTGCTTAAATTCCAGAACCTGTGCGGCCCAAACCTGATGCTGGCCTACATCTGTTGCTACCGGTGTCGTATCTTTTAGATATTTATTTAAAAGTGACAAACAATTATAAGGTGTCATTCCCTCCCGATTGTCTGCAACTTTCTTCTCTTCTTCCTTATAGGAGGCTACCTGCGCCATCCACTCAGGACGCTCTGCCTTCTGAATCAAAGGTAACATCTTTTCCAATGTCATCTTAATATCGCCGCGAAGCATATGAGTATCATTGGTATTTTTACCAAGTTCCGCACCTTCAATATCAATGTGGACAATCTTGGAAGTTTCCGCAAACTTGCCTCTATCGCCAGTAACGCGGTCATTGAAACGAACGCCCAAAGCAATGATACAATCCGCATTGTTCATAGCTACCGTAGAAGCGTAGTGTCCATGCATTCCGTGCATTCCAAGGAATCTTGGATGATCGGTAGGTACAGCAGAAATGCCCATCATGGAACATCCCATGGGTGCATCTATCAAATCTGCTAATTTGCACATTTCTTCACGTGCATCGGAAGTAATCATTCCTCCGCCAAAATATATATACGGCCTTTTCGCCCTGTTAATACATTCAACTGCCGGCTCGATGCGAATATCTTTAGCACATATTCTTCCGCCGGGAACCACCGGTTCTGCAGGCTCATATTCGCACATTGCCATCTGGATATCCTTCGGCACGTCAATCAGAACAGGACCGGGACGGCCGGAAGCTGCAATCAAGAAAGCCTCTCGGATGGTATCCGCCAGTTCCTCCACATCACCCACAAAATAATTATGCTTGGTAATCGGCAGGGTAATACCTGTAATATCAATCTCCTGAAAACTATCGGTACCAATCTGGGAACTCATAACGTTACCCGTCACAACAACCATGGGAACAGAGTCAATATACGCCGTAGCAATACCGGTTACCAAATTGGTTGCACCCGGTCCCGAAGTGGCAATTACCACGCCGGTCTCTCCCGTCGCTCTGGCATAACCATCCGCCGCATGGGCCGCGCCCTGTTCATGGGCTACCAGCACATGATTGATTTTATCCTGATATTTATATAAAGAATCATATACATGGATAATCTGCCCACCGGGATAACCAAACACCGTTTTACATCCCTGTTCAATTAAAGTTTTAACGACAATATCTGCTCCGGATAATAACACCTGGTGACTCCTTCCTCAAATAACACTCTTCTTTTGTTTAAAAGAAAGTCTACGCTTATTGTACTACATTTCCGTAAAAGTGGCAATTTGAAGAACTTATTTTTATACTTTTTCTTTTATGGCGGTAAAAGTTTAGCAAATTTTAATGATTTATTGCCCGTTTTCTGGTGCTTGTGACTTTTACAGTACTTTCTTTTTATGCTAAAATATGTGTATATAGGATTTGAATAGTAATTTTGATAATTTTAATTACGATGTCATTAAAAAAGTCCCTATCAACAGTGAAACATTCGAGGCACCAATGAAAAAAAAGAAAGAAACCTGGAGAAAACCGCATCATCAGCCAATTATATCCATTGCTTTGCCCTTTCTCGATTTGTACACCAGATGCACCTATCACATTAAGGTCGAGAACCGGCGCAAGGATAAGCGCCAGTATCTGATTCTGTTTAACCATCAGACGGCGTTTGACCAGTTTTTTGTGTCTATGGCTTTTTATCGGCCGATTTATTATGTGGCGTCGGAAGATTTG
>JAZNLG010000186.1:0-12705 GCA_045578965.1 Lachnospiraceae bacterium
TACCACGGAAGCTATTCTTTTGTATGCACTCATACGGAAGTATCCGTGGCACTTCGGACAAATGTAGAGATTCTCTTTTACCTCTTCTACATATACCGGTGCCTTGCACATATTACACTTCTTAAAAAGGCCCTCAGGCACTTCAGCCGCATTCTTTTCTCTTGCTGCCTTTTCAAGTCGTCCGTCTTCTTTTTTAAATCTTGCACCAAGCTTCATGATTCGCCTCCAAGATATGACAGTTCACCTTACTATCTAAATCGCAAGCACCGCCTATACTGATACGCCATTCTACCACAATAGAATTTCAGTAAATACATCTACTCGCCTAAAATTTCAGCCTCTGCCGTTTCGCAGTTCTTTTCATACAAATAGTCCACATTTGTGTCGATTCCTTCGATGATAACTTCACCCAACGCACTGCGCATCTTACGCAAAGCCTCTTCCCTTGTGGTTCCGTGCACGATTAATTTCGCAATCATGGAATCATAATAGGGCGGAATCTCGTATCCGCTGTAAATTGCAGTATCCATACGAATTCCCTTACCGCCGGGCAAGTAAAGATTCTCAATCTTACCGGGAGAAGGACGGAAGTTCTTCTCCGGGTTCTCCGCATTGATTCTGCACTCGATGGAATGACCTTCCATACGAACGTCCTCCTGGGCGAAGGACAATTTCACTTTGGAAGCAATTTTAATCTGCTCCTTAATCAAATCCACTCCGGTAATCCACTCCGTTACGGGGTGCTCTACCTGAATTCGTGTATTCATTTCCATAAAATAAAAGTCTTTTTCATTTTCCAGCAAAAACTCAATGGTGCCGGCATTTTCGTAACCAACCGCTTTGGCAGCCTTCACCGCCTGCTCACCCATACGTGCGCGTAATTCTTCCGAAATCGCCTTACAGGGTGCTTCCTCAATGAATTTCTGGTGGTTACGCTGAATGGAACAGTCACGCTCTCCAAGATGCACTACATTACCGTAGGAATCCGCAAGAATCTGCACCTCCACGTGTCTCGGATGCTCTATAAAATGCTCCATATACACCGAATCGTCACCAAACGCCGCGCCCGCTTCTTTTCGCGCAGTCAAGTACGCATTCTCGAATTCTTCTTCGTTCATCGCCACACGCATACCTTTACCACCGCCTCCAAGAGCCGCCTTAACAATAACAGGATACCCTAATTTGGCTGCAATTTCCTTGCCTTCTTCCACGCTTTCCACATTTTGGTTCCAGCCGGGAATTACCGTAACACCGGCTTCAATCATGGTATTACGGGCCTCTGTTTTATTACCCATTTTACGGATAATTTCTGAAGAAGGTCCGATAAAAGTAATGTTGCATTCTTCACATAATTTTGCAAACTTCTGATTCTCGGATAAAAATCCGAATCCCGGATGAATGGCCTCTGCGCCGGTATTGATGGTGGCGCTGATAATATTCTCCATATTCAGGTAGCTGTCTTTCGACGGTGCCGGTCCGATACAAACCGCCTCATCCGCAAGCTGAGCGTGAAGGGCATCTTTGTCCGCCTCGGAATATACCGCAACAGACTGAATTCCCAATTCCCTGCAGGCACGGATAATACGCACCGCGATTTCTCCTCTGTTTGCAATTAAAATTTTATGAATCATCGATTAATCCGCCTTATTATCCAATCATAAAAGAAAGTTCAGCAGTTACTACTACTTTACCGTCTACGCTGGCAATCGCTTCGCCCACACCCAAAGGTCCTTTGCTGCGAACGATACGAGTTTCCAATTTCAATTTATCACCGGGAACCACTTTGCCTTTGAACTTGCACTTGTTGATTCCCGCAAAATATGCAATCTTTCCCTTGTTTTCTTCCAGACTCAAAGCTGCAACCGCACCGGTCTGTGCCAGGGCCTCGATAATGAGAACGCCCGGCATTACAGGCTCCTGCGGAAAATGTCCTTTGAAGAAATCTTCGCGAAATGTCACACACTTATAACCTACCGCATACTCCCCGGGCACCATATCTTCAATGTAATCTACAAGAAGAAACGGATGTCTGTGTGGGATAATCTGTTCAATTTCTTTGATACCTAATTTCATATTAGTCCTCTTTTCTTATTCAACAACAAACAACGCTTCGCCGTATTCCACACCGCTTGCATTGTCAACCAGAATCTCTGTAATGACACCGTCATACTCGGATTCGATTTCATTCATCAGTTTCATTGCTTCCACGATGGCAATAATCTGGCCCTTCTTTACTCTGTCGCCTACTTTTACGAAAGGCTCCGCATCTTCAGAAGGTGCTGCATAAAAAGTACCTACCAAAGGCGAGTGAATCGTCTTGCCGTTTGCTACAGCACTCTTTTTATCAGCTGCAGAAGTTTCTTCTGATACAGGCTGTGCAACCGCCTCAGCTGCCACACTCTGTACCGCAGGTGCAACCGCCTCTGCATTAACAGGTGCCTGTGCAACAGTTGTTGTAAAACCCGGGTCCATCATCACTACATCACCGGAAGACATATGTATTTTAACATTTCCTTCTTCATAATGAAAGTTGGTAAGATTCGATTCTGAAACTGTTTTTATAAGTTCTAAAATATGATTATATTCCATTTTTATTCCTTTCCGAATATGCATACCATACACACTGTGTATGATTACACTCTTCGTTCCATAAATGGCTGCACACACTATGCACTTTTACGCCTCATACTTTGCCAAAAGCAAAGATGCATTGTGTCCGCCAAATCCCAGTGAATTACTGATGGCATATTTGAAATCCTTCTGTACTGCTTCTCCGAATACATAATTCAAATCGCACTCTTCATCTGCCTCTTTGGAATTTACGGTAGGATGAATATATCCTTCCTGTAAGGACTTCACACACACAATCGCTTCCACACCGCCTGCAGCACCTAAAAGATGACCAATCATAGACTTGGTAGAGTTGATGTATAAGTTCTTTGCATGCTCACCAAACGCCATTTTAATGGCTCTGGTTTCAAATAAGTCATTATGATGTGTGCTGGTGCCGTGAGCATTGATATAAGTTACCTCTGTCGGGTCAATTCCTGCATCCTGCATTGCAAACTTCATAGCCGTACCTGCACCGCTGCCGTCTTCCGCAGGAGAAGTAATGTGGAAGGCATCACAGGTTGCGCCATAACCTACTACTTCTGCAAGAATCTCAGCACCACGTGCCTTAGCATGCTCTAATTCTTCCAAAACAAGCACCCCTGCACCTTCGCCCATAACAAAACCGTTACGGTCTTTGTCAAAAGGAATGGAAGCCTTATTTACGTCTTCTGTTTCATTTAACGCTGTCAATGTGGTAAAACCAGCTACGCCCAAAGGACAAATCGCACCTTCGGTACCACCTGCCAACATAACTTCCGCATCACCGCACTGGATGGCACGGAATGCATCACCGATACAATGAGAGCCGGTAGCACATGCGGTTACCACATTGGTACACTTACCCTTTAAACCAAGGGCAATTGCCACGTTACCGGCTGCCATATTGGAAATCATCATAGGGATGAACATAGGGCTTACACGGGTAGGTCCTTTTTCCATTAATTTGGCATGTTCATTTTCGAAACTGGTCATACCGCCGATACCGGAACCGATAATAACACCTACACGGAAAGGATCTTCCTTCTCCATATCAAGGCCGGACTGTGCAAACGCTTCTTTTGCCGCAACCACAGCATACTGGGAGAATGTATCCATTCTCTTGGCAGCCTTAAAATCCATTCTTTCTTTTGCAACGAAGTCTTTTACCTCTGCTGCAATTTTTACCTTATAATCGGTTGTATCAAACTTGGTGATGGGACCGATTCCCACCTTCTCCTCTTTGATTGAATTCCAAAATTCCTCTACTGTATTTCCGATAGGAGTAATGGCACCCATACCGGTAACAACTACACGTCTCTTCATTCTCTTCACCTTTCTACATTGCCATGCCGCCGTCCACGCAGATTACCTGACCTGTAATATACGCAGCCTCGTCTGAAGCAAGGTATTTTACCATATTTGCAATATCCTCGGGCTGTCCGAAGCGTCCTACGGGAATCTGTTTTACAGCCCCTTCTTTAACCGCATCGGATAAAACTGCCGTCATTTCGGTTTCGATAAAACCGGGAGCAACCGCATTTACCGTAATGTTTCTGGAAGCCAGTTCTCTCGCCATTGACTTGGTAAGTCCAATCATACCGGCCTTGGATGCAGAGTAATTTGCCTGACCTGCATTGCCCATGACACCGGATACGGAAGTAATGTTAATGATTCGTCCGCTACGCTGCTTTACCATAGTTCTGGTAGCTGCCTTAATGGTGTTAAAAGCACCTTTTAAGTTGATATTGATTACCGCATCAAACTGCTCTTCCGTCATCATCATCATCAAACCGTCTTTGGTGATACCTGCGTTATTTACAAGAATGTCCAGTCTTCCCTGTGCCGCAATAATATCAGCAACGGCTTTGTTTGTTTCTTCAAAATCACCTACATTAAATTTGCAGATTTCTGCCCGACCGCCTTTTTCTTCAATCAAGCGTACGGTTTCTTCGGCTTTGCCCTGTGAACCGTTATAATTTACGTATACATAAGCACCTGTTTCTGCCAAAGCAATTGCAATTGCTCTTCCGATGCCGCCGGATGCGCCTGTTACCAACGCAACTCTGTCCTGTGCCATATCTTTCTCTCCCCTAAGTCCGCCGCGGGACTTATTTTTATTCTAACATTTTATTCGTACAAACCTTTTACACAATAAACTTCTTACCGGTTCCTTCAAATTGCATATGCGGGAACCGAGATCATTTTATACTTTATTTTACAAGTTCTTTTACATTCTCAAGATCTTCCACACAACTTACGTTGATCACTTTTACTTCTCTGTCAATCTTCTTGATAAAACCTGCCAACGTTTTACCGGGACCGATTTCGATAAAAGTATCCACGCCGTCGGAAATCATAGTTTCCACGCTCTGCTGCCATCTTACGGAAGATGAAACCTGCTTTTCCAAAAGAGCAGGAATCTCGTCGCTGTCACTGACATAAGTTGCGGTTACATTTGTGATGTAAGGAAGTTGTAACTCGTTAAAAGTAACATCCTTCATATACTCACGTAACTTCGCACCTGCTTCTTTTAAATAAATCGAATGGAAGGGTCCGCTTACCACCAAAGGAATGCAACGCTTTGCACCGGCCTCGGTAAGTGCAGCACTTGCTGCCTCCACGCCTTCCTTCATACCGGTAATTACAATCTGACCGGGGCAGTTATAGTTGGCGATAAACACATCTTCAAAACCTTCCAACACCTTTTCAATCGCTTCAGTTTCCATACCAAGCACTGCTGCCATGGCACCTTTTCCCGCGGGCACCGCCTCTTCCATGTAAATACCGCGCTGTCTTACCAGACGAATGGCATCAATGGCATCCATTCCGCCGGCAGCCGCGATTGCCGCATATTCACCAAGGCTTAAACCTGCGGTTACATCCGGGCAAATCCTCATATCATTTAAAACCGCTGTAATACCAAGACAGGTAGTTACCATTGCGGGCTGTGTGTACTGTGTCCGGTCAAGCAGTGGATTTTCGCGGAACACCAGATCTTTGACGCTGACATCCAGAACCTCCTCTGCCTTATCAAACAATGACGCATATGCCGGATACATATTATAAAAGTCCTGACCCATGAAACTCTTCTGGGCTCCCTGACCGGGATAAACAAAAGCAATTTTACCCATTAGTCAACCTTCTTTCCCATGAGGGCAGTTGCCTCTGCGGTAATTCTTTCAATAAATTCTTTGCAGGTGCATTCCTCTTTTACAAGACCTGCGCTCTGTCCTGCCATAAGACTTCCTGTTCTGGTATCACCGTCTACCACGGCCTTACGAAGACCGCCTGCTGCCAACATCTCAAGTTCTTCTGCAGAAGCGCCTTCCGCTTCTTTCTTTAAATATTCCATTGTAAGGTTGTTTCTCAATGCTCTTACGGGATGACCTGTACTACGTCCGGTTACTCTGGTATCAATATCTTTGGCTTTGATGATGCAGTCTTTGTAATTCTGGTGAACAATACATTCTTTGGTTACAACGAAATGTGTACCAATCTGTACACCGTCAGCACCTAACATAAATGCTGCCGCCATACCGCGACCGTCCGCCACACCGCCTGCTGCAATTACAGGGATGTTAACCGCATCGCGTACCTGAGGAACCAAAACCATAGTGGTCAATTCACCGATATGACCGCCCGCTTCGGTACCTTCTGCCACAACCGCATCCGCACCGCATTTTTCCATACGTTTTGCAAGAGCCACGGAAGCAACAACAGGGATTACTTTAATGCCTGCTTCCTTCCATTCTTTCATATACTTTTCAGGATTTCCGGCACCTGTGGTTACTACTTTTACGCCTTCTTCCACTACTACCTTGGCAATGTCGTCTGCCGAAGGGTTCATAAGCATAATGTTTACGCCAAAAGGCTTATCCGTAAGTTTCTTTGCTTCGCGAATCTGTTCACGTACCCATTCTGCCGGCGCAGCACCTGCTGCAATAATACCAAGACCGCCTGCATTTGATACGGCAGCAGCAAGATGATATTCCGCAACCCATGCCATACCACCCTGAACGATGGGATATTCAATACCTAAAAGTTCTGTAATCTTTGTTTTCACGTCATCCACTTCCTATTCTCTGAAACTGTTGTCGTAGATCCCTGTTTCCAAGGATTTACTTTAACTATTTTACTTCAATTATGCTTCTTTGTTGTTTTCGATGTATGTCATAACATCACCAACAGTTAGCATTTTTTCAAGTTCTTCTGAAGGAATCGATACACCGAATTCATCTTCAAAACTCATAACAAGTTCGAATAAGTCAAGGGAATCTGCACCTAAATCATCCTTAAAAGATGCTTCGGGAACAACCTTCTCTGCATCTACTCCTAAACCGTCTGCTACTAAACTCTGAATCTTTTCTAACATTTTGTTAATCCTCCGTTTTCTTTGTTTTCAGTATGCTCTTTTGAATAAGCGAATCTTGTTTACAGATGTTCCGGTTAGAACTTTTACATTCGCTATCGGACACGCTCCCGCTCGATTAAGAATCGTAACGGGTACTAAATTCGTGCTTCATTCACATTCGCACTCATTAAGTACCGACGTTCTTAAACGGTCCTTTAGCGAACTGCAAAAGTTACTCCGGAACATATTCAGTGTATTGAACACTTATCTCAAAAGAGCATTCATTTTAAATATCAATATGTAATCCGACCAAGTCGGAAATTACCAAACTCTAATATTTTTATACCGTTACATATGATGCGCCCCAGGAAAGGCCTGCGCCGAAACCTGCCATAATCAAACGACTTCCCTTGGGCAACTTGCCGTTTCTGTTTAATTCATCTAAAAGAAGAGGAATGCTTGCAGAAGAAGTGTTTCCGTACTCTTCCAAGTTCATGGGGAACTTTTCGATGTGTTCGCCCAGTCTCTTGGCAACGGACTCTACAATCCTTCGATTGGCCTGATGAAGAATGTAGTAATCTACATCTTCTTTTGCAAGCATTTTGTTGGACATTACTTCCTGAATGGCTTCCGGTACGCTTCGCACAGCGAACTTAAATACCTCCTGACCATTCATCACCAAAGTGCTTCCCGCTGCACAGGTGAGCACATCTCCGCGACTGCCGTCGCAACGCATCATCATGGCGCTGTCTCCTTCGCAGGCAGTAATCACTGCTGCTCCCGCGCCGTCTCCGAAGAGGATACAACTGCTTCTATCCGTCCAGTCGGTAATGTTGGAAAGCTTCTCCACACCAACAATTAATGCATTTTGAATCATCCCCATATTCATATAAGAGACACATGTATTATAGGCAAATACGAAGCCGGAACAAGCTGCTTTTAAATCAAAGCAAAATGCATTTGTGGCTCCGATTGCCGCCTGAACCTGACAGGATACGGAAGGAAGAACTTCCTCCTGTGCGATGGAGCATACGATAATGGCGCCCAAATCTTCCGCTTTCATCTCTGCACAATTTTCCATTGCTTTTTTAGCCGCTTCAATTGCCATTTGTGATGCAGACTTTTCTTTTTCAATATGTCTTCTGGCAATACCGGTTCTCTCACGAATCCATTCATCGCTGGTTTCCACCATCTCTGCCAGTTTGTTGTTATCCCAAGTAAGTTCCGGGACATATGCTCCCGTTCCAATAATTCTTCCTGTCATGATTTTACCCTTTGTCTTGTTTTATCAATTTTTATTTCCAAAACAATCTAGCATAGAAATGTTAACTTTATGTAAATTATTTTTAATTTGAAATATTTTTATTTTAAAATCTTTTGCAATTCAAAGTATATCACTGCAGAAAGAAATGTCAATATAAATTTTATAAAAATTTTATATTTTTCATTTTTACGTTATTTTTGCCCGCATCTCCTTTCTTCTTAAAAATAAAAAAGAACAGACACGCCCCTGTCTGTTCCTTTTCTCTTATACATAATAAAAAATTATTTTTTCGATTTCTTATTTGATTTCTTAGGCTTAATGTTCTTAATTTCAAAAGGCTCCAATTCATCTTCCAACGAAGACGCTTCCTTTTTATCGGAATCCTTTTTATCTTTTGCCTTATCATTCGCAGTTTCAGCTTCGCTTTCTTTATCCTGCGTCATCTCTACATCGTAAACCTTTGCCTTGGTTTTTAACTTGTTTACGCGGCTTAAACTAATCCAGTTTATCAACGCGGGTACAAATACCATACCGATATAAAGCAACTCCACGGCACCGACCACAATAAACATCCATGCCCACCAGCCGCGATTGGTAACAAGCATCACAATACCGAATGTAATAAACAAAATTCCCGCCAGCATGGGAAGAGCATTCTCCATCACGTCCTTCTTGGCCTTATACAATTCCTTCTGCATATTTGTGGCTTTCTGATCCGGCGGCACCAACTTAAACGCACTTAAGTTAATGATACCCATATAATACAATCCTGTTACCAGAATCGGAATTCCCAGCACCAAAACCAACAAAGGCTGCAAATACCAACCCATATCAAAAACCATTGTGGGTTCTTTCACATTATAGTAAACATCCAAAGCCACTGTGTTCTCATCCAAAATACCCGGATATTCGTACGTCGCCATTACCAGTTCCGTTCCGACACGGTAGGACAACTCCACCATAGTGTGTCTTTCCCCTTCGGCAGTATCAATCTGGTACATAGCCATTACCGTGGCATCCGCTTTCTTCATCTGAAAATTCATATAGTTGGACATGATAAAAATTACAATACCGGCAATCACAAATACGGCACCGATTAATGTACATATCAATCCAAGCAGTTTCTGCTTTCTTTCTTCCGTCATAGTATACCCCTTTTATCCTGCGTTTCCTTATGTATCACTTTAACTTTTATATTATAAATGATTTATGAAAGAATTTCTACGATAAAATGAATTTGCTTCTATATTTTTATGAAAAACATATCTTATTTTATAAAGTACTTTTCTTTCATATACTTGCAAGTCACTTTCCACAGTGCTATACTGTTTAAGTTTTGAGATAAAATTGGTATTTTACGTACAATATAGAAACGTTGCCGGTTGGCATATCAGGAGGCAAATATGAAACAAGCAAACGACAAGATCAGAAACGTAGCAATCATTGCCCACGTAGACCATGGTAAAACCACGCTGGTGGACAGCCTTTTAAAACAAAGCGGTGTATTCCGTGAGAATCAGGAAGTGGCAGAACGCGTTATGGACTCTAACGACATCGAACGCGAGCGCGGTATCACGATTCTCTCTAAAAATACCGCCGTTATGTATAATGATATTAAAATCAACATCATTGACACCCCGGGCCATGCGGATTTCGGCGGCGAAGTAGAACGTGTGTTAAAAATGGTAAACGGCGTCATTCTCGTAGTAGACGCTTTTGAGGGTGCAATGCCCCAGACCAAATTCGTGCTTCGCAAGGCACTGGAATTAAAATTGCCGGTTATCGTATGTGTGAATAAAATCGACCGCCCCGAGGCAAGACCCGACGAAGTCATTGATGAAGTCCTGGAATTATTCCTGGAATTGGAAGCCGACGATGCACAGTTGGATTGCCCTTTTCTCTTTGCATCTGCCAAGGCAGGTACGGCGGTAAAAGATTTAAGCGACGAGGCAGTCAATATGGCACCGTTGTTTGAAACCATTATCGATTATATCCCCGCTCCCGAAGGCGATCCGGAAGCAGGCACCCAGGTGTTAATCAGCACCATTGATTATAATGAATACGTAGGCCGTATCGGCGTAGGTAAGGTAGATAACGGCACTATCGCGGTTAATCAGGAAGTGGTAATTGTAAATGCCCACGAACCTGAGAAACAGAAGAAAGTAAAAGTAAGTAAGTTATACGAATTCGACGGCCTTGCCAAAACCGAAGTAAAAGAAGCCGGCATCGGTTCCATCGTTGCCATCTCCGGTATTGCAGACATTCATATCGGTGATACATTGTGTGCAACGGATGCCATTGCTCCCATTCCCTTCCAGAAAATCTCCGAGCCTACCATTGCCATGCATTTTATGGTGAATGATTCCCCTCTGGCAGGTAAGGAAGGAAAATATGTGACCAGCCGTCACTTGCGCGACCGATTGTTCCGCGAACTGAATACCGACGTATCTTTGCGTGTGGAAGAAACGGACACCACAGAGGCCTTCAAAGTATCCGGACGAGGCGAATTGCATTTATCGGTATTGATTGAAAATATGCGCCGCGAAGGCTACGAATTCGCAGTCAGTAAGGCAGAAGTTCTGTATAAACAGGATGAAAACGGCAAGCAGTTAGAGCCTATGGAATTGACATACATTGACGTCCCCGAAGAATTCAGCGGTACGGTCATCGAAAAGTTAAGCCAGCGTAAAGGTGAACTTCTTAACATGGGCGCAGGCACCGGCGGTTATATCCGCCTGGAGTTCTCTATCCCCTCAAGAGGCTTAATCGGCTATAGAGGCGATTTTATGACGGATACCAAGGGAAACGGTATCATCAACAGTATTTTTAACGGATACGGCCCTTACAAGGGAGAGATCCAATACCGCAAGCAGGGCTCTCTTATCGCTTTTGAAAGCGGCGAATCCGTGACCTACGGCTTGTTCAATGCCCAGGAGCGCGGCACCCTTTTTATCGGCCCCGGCGAACAGGTTTACTCCGGCATGGTGGTAGGCCAGAATCCCAAGGCTGAGGATATCGAATTAAACGTATGTAAAAAGAAACAGTTGACCAATACCCGTTCTTCCAGTGCGGATGAAGCGTTGCGTTTGACACCGCCCAGAATTCTTAGTTTGGAACAGGCCCTGGATTTCATTGATACGGATGAGTTGTTGGAAGTAACTCCGACGAGTCTTCGCATCCGTAAAAAGATTTTGGACCCTACCTTAAGAAAGCGTGCTGCCTTTGCAAAGAAGGCGTAAAGACATGAAAACACCCTGCATCATAAAATGCAGGGTGTTGTTAATTTCACATATATCGGACGCGCAACCGCCCGCAGAAAATCACAATTTACTCATCATCTGAGCAACGTGAACTCTTACCAAGTAAATAAAAGATTAATGCAAAAATACCAAGGAAGGCCGCAACGCCTCCTGCAATGATTGCATACTTCTTTACCTGCTTCTTCACTTCCTTCTCAACAACGCGGTGGTAAGAAGTTACCACTCTGTCACAATCATCCTTCTCTACAAAAGCGGTATCCGACACTGCCTGTATCATTTCATCTCTGGTCATATCTTGGCCTCCTTCGCTTTTTCTGTTCTTAATACTTATAAAAGTCTTCTCACTGCATTTATTTTACCACGATTTCCCTGTTTTGGGTAGGGGTTCGGGCAAATGATTTCGATTTTTATTACTATGTATAAAAATTATAAATTTTATGCATGGGGCTGATTGTGAACCCTTCTGCAAGCCTCATTGATTTGCTGTACCCAATCTTCTCTGTCATTCACCACATACTTTTCCACCGTTCCATCCATCAACGTAATGTCCAGTCCGGTATTGTGGATGCCTCTTTTGACGCATTCCACCTTACAGATATTCATCAACGGAATCTGTAATTCATGGACCTGAACATTCTGCTGATGTGATTTAAAATACAGGGTGTCGTTTAACAGAAACATCCATCCGCCAACGCCTTCCTTGCCCACCATATGATTGGCAGGTCCGTCAAAAAACAATCGTCTCTGCGCAATATATGATTCTCTTATCGGCACAAATTCTTTGGCTTTGGTCTCCATAAAAGACCACATAATCAGTCCGTATACCAAACCACATGCAGCCCCGAAAAGCAACGCTGCAACCACATCCAATAGCAAACCGATAATTATTCCAAACAGAATTGCATCCGGAAATAAAATGCACCCCAGTGCCGGAAACAGGCACAAGCCCAACAATCCGGCCATAACTGCCATGATGGAACCAAAATAAATTCCCAATTTAACCGCGCTTTTCTTATGACTCTGCATCTTATATTACCCCCTGCTCTTCCAAATAATCTAAAAGTCCTTCACAACCATCCATCACATCACGATAGGTCACCTCAAAATTACGGGTATACCAAGGGTCTGCCACTTCTCCCGGTCTGTCCGTAAAATCCATCAAAAGATGCAATTTCCCTTCGGAATCGCCGCCGGCGATGCGACTCATATTACGTATATTCCAGTCATCCATACCGATG
>JAZNLG010000187.1:0-18105 GCA_045578965.1 Lachnospiraceae bacterium
ACTTACCGCAGTTACCGCCCCGTAACCACCTTGCCAACTTTCTATCACTTCTGTTCCACCACAGAACGGGCAATTTAATACATATTTGTCTTGCATTTCATTTCCTCCATCAACTTCAAAGTTTCCTCTCTATTACACCGCCAAAATTCAGTCACTTTGCGTCCAAAATAGAATCTTTTAACAACTTCCCTTTGAACCTTTGTAAATTTATGCCTTATTCTTCCTCCCCGGTCACCCTGACTCTCGGGTCTACCCAGGCATAAATCAACTCCGTCACTGTACTGATAATTACAATTCCTGCTGCAATCAGCATTACAATTGCCATTACCACAGGATAATCTCGCGTCGATATCGCCGATAAAAGACTTCTTCCCAGTCCCGGAATACCGAATACCTGCTCAATAATAATACCTGACGCAATCATATCCGCCACAACCATACCAATAAACGTTATGGTGGGCATAATGGCATTCTGCAGAATATGACGGTACAACATACTCGTGGTACTGTTTCCGCGACTGTAAGCCGTCCTTGCATAATCTTTCTTCGCCTCTTCCAGAATATTCGCTTTTAACAGGCGGATACACATAGCACATTTGGGCAAAGCAATAGCGATGGCCGGACATATTAAATATCCTACAAATCCCATGAAATTATCCTGATAATCAATATAGCCTCCCGGTGTAAACCATCGGAACGTCAATCCGAATATAAAAGTCAATACCAGTCCAAGCAAAAACGGAGGTACAGACATAAACAACTGATTTATTACCATAAAAATTTTATCAACCACGCCACCCACATGTTTCGCTGTATAAATCCCCAAAGGAATGGATACTGCGCACACAATCACAAGGGCCAGTGCCGACATTGTAAAATTAATAAAAATCTTACTTCCAATCAAATCGGTTACACTCATGGAATAAGAATAGGAATTACCGAAATCAAAGGTAAACATTCCAAGAAGCCACTTACCGTAACGTTCAAAGAACGGTGCATTCAGTCCCATCTGTTCCCGCAATGCTTCCAGTTTCTCCGGCGTAGCTTCCGTACCCAGTTTCTGCAATGCAGGGTCTCCGGGCAAAATAGAAAAGGCCGCAAACACCACAAAAGAGACCACAAAAAGGGTCAGTACAAGCATTAAAATTTTCTTCAACATGTACTTTGCCATTTGCTGTCTCCTTTCTTTGACAAGCTCCGTCATTGGATTTTGTAGTTCATACGGAAACGGTCCTTAATGAATCTACAAAATCCAATTACCGGAGCAATTTAAAAAAATAAATCTTCCAATTAAATTACATATACAATGCAATTTCATATATACAAATATAACA
The DNA here is from genome assembly GCA_045578965.1 of Lachnospiraceae bacterium. Lineage (GTDB taxonomy): Bacteria > Bacillota > Clostridia > Lachnospirales > Lachnospiraceae > UBA3766. Next base: position 1,335 of record JAZNLG010000187.1, read on the forward strand.
TATTCCTAATATTTTACTCTGCCGATGCATCCACAATATAAATCTTAGACACATCCATGACGTACATCGGATAAAATTCATATCCGGCGTACTTCTTATTCAATGCGGTAAACTCAGGCAAGTCCTGAATATAGACATTTGCCGCATCCTCGGCAAGGTAGGTCTGGCATTCTCCGAAGTAAACCACCTTTTGAGCCTCGTCTGTGGTTGCCATGGCATTGGCAAAAGCCACATCATAGTCCGCATTCTCATAATTTATGAAGTTATCTCCTGCCGTACTTACGAAACGGTCCAAAAATGCCGTTGCGGTAAGCTGCGGTGCATCCACACCGATTACGGTAGCCTCATAATTACGGTTACTATAGGTTTCGCTCAACCAGGTATTCCAGTCCACCAACTGAATTTCAGCAGTTACATTCACATCCTTTAACTGCTCGGCAATAACCTGTGCAGTATCCACGTGCTGCTGATAATTGGAAGGTACGGTAATGGTAAACGTAAATCCATCCGCATAACCAGCCTCTGCAAGTAATTTTTTGGCAGTATCCACATTATAGGGATATAATTCAGCCAAACTTTCATCATAGTACTTTCCAAATGCCGGAATCATACTGGTTCCGATTACAGTACCTTTACCATCAGATACGAAGTCTAAAACTTCCTGACGGTTTACTGCATAGCAAAGTGCCTGACGCACGCGAACATCCGTAAAAGGCTCAAAATCATTGTTTAAATACAATGCCTGTACCAAATTCATATTACCTTCCAGCACATTGTACTTCTCCATATCAAGCTCTGCCATCTGTGCGGTGGTTAATCTGGAGAACATATCGATAGAGCCGCCGTTTAATTCCATGGCAATGGTATCTGCATTGGAACAGATTTTAAACGTAACCTTTTCAATATGGGCAACATCTCCCCAATATTCATCGAAACGTTCCATTTTAACATTGGTCAAAGGCGAGCGGGATACATACATATACGGTCCCGTACCGATTGCATTCCTATCGGGATCTGCATTATCTGCAGGGATAATTGCAGCCTCAATGGTAGATAACATGGTTAAAAAGTCACTGTCCGGCTGTGCAAGCTGAATCGCTACACTACCCGCTTCTGTAACCTCTACGGATTCAATATTAGAAAACGCCGCTATCGAAGGTTCACCACCCTCAATATCGGCGAATTTTTCAACTGAATATTTGATGTCCTCCGCCGTAACTAAATTTCCGTTATGGAACTTTACTCCTTCCCTTACCGTAAAGGTATAGGTCAGTCCGTCTTCTGAAATTTCCACACCACTTGCTACTGCGGGCACTAAGTTACCGTCGGAATCTGCTTTGTATAAGCCTTCGTAGACATTGAAAAAGATTTCCTTAGTTCCTGCCGCCAACATATCGTGGGGGTCAAGACTGTCCTCAATGTCCTGAGGAATTCCGATGGTGATAGATGAAGAGGAATTCTCCTTATCACCTGAGCATCCGCTCAGTGCAACAGTACTTGTGAGTAAAATCATCAGAAGAAGACTGATTAACATTCTTCTTTTTTTCATTTTACTTTTCCTTTCTTCTAAAAATATTTATTTTTTCGGCTACATTTTAACAAATATGATATCTATTTGCAAGTATAAAAAGATTAATTCTCTTTTTTCTGAGGATATGCAATCCCAAGAATAATCATAAGATTTCGATAGGCTTCCATTTCACTCTTGCCTTCAGAATATTGCTGATTGAGAAATCTTTGCATTTCTGCTGCTGTCATATTTTCTTCCATCGCCTACTTTATATAAAAAGAACCACCGCATCTGCGATGGTTCCTTAATTTTAATTAGTTAAATTTGCGCTTTCTAGCTGCTTCAGATTTCTTTTTACGCTTTACGCTAGGTTTCTCATAGTGCTCTCTCTTACGGATTTCCTGCTGGATACCTGCTTTAGCACAACTTCTCTTGAAACGACGCAATGCGCTATCCAAAGATTCGTTTTCTTTTACTTCTACTCTAGACATCTACACTCACCCTCCTCCCAGTCCTAAATTGTGCACTGACTGTTCGGGTACTTCTAAATTGCACAAAATAGATTATATCATAAAATTTCGATTCGTCAACCTTTTTTTGCAAACACATTAAAATATTAGCAAATCAAAGTTGTTCGAATATTGGATTACATATTTAAAAACTATAACTGGCCTGCAAGAACTTCTTCTACAGCCGCGATTGCAGCATCAATTCCGGCAGGATTTTTACCGCCGGCCTGAGCCATATTCGGTCTTCCGCCGCCACCGCCGCCAACCAGGGCTGCGATACCTTTAATTAAGTTACCTGCATGTGCGCCCTTGCTCATAGCACCGTCGGTTGCCATAGCAATCATATTCACCTTGCCATCCTTGTCAGAAATTAAAACAACGACACCATCGCCAAGTTTTTCTTTTAACTGGTCGCCCAAATCACGAAGTCCGTTCATTTCAACGCCGGAAACCTTGGTTGCCAGTAATTTCACGCCTTTTACTTCTTTGACATTGTTCATTACATCGCCCAATGCATCCTTAGCAGCTTTGCTCTTTAAGGATTCGTTCTCGGAAGCAAGTGCCTTGTTGTCAGCCAATAAATGAGCGATTCTTTCTTCTACCTTATCGGTTGTAGTCTTAAGAAGTTCAGCCGCCTTATTCAGTTTCTTCTCTAAGTCTGCATAATATGCAAGTACGCCTTCACCGGTTAACGCTTCAATACGTCTTACACCTGCTGCTACGCCGGATTCGGATAACAGTTTGAAGGACTGAATGGTAGATGTATTGTTTACATGAGTACCACCACAGAGTTCTACGGAGAATGCATCCTTAAATGCATCTTCGATGGTGTCTGCATCTGTTTTACCCATACTTACAACACGTACGCTTTCGCCGTATTTCTCACCGAATAATGCCATAGCGCCTGTCTTCTTTGCATCCGCAATGCTCATTTCGTCTGTAATAACGGGTAAGCCCAAAGCGATTTCTTTATTTACGAGTGCTTCCACTTCTGCAATCTGTTCTGCGGTCATAGCTTCAAAATGCGAGAAGTCAAAACGTAAGCGGTCAGGAGTTACCAAAGAACCCTTCTGCTCTACGTGGTTACCAAGCACTGTCTTTAATGCCTTCTGTAAAAGGTGGGTTGCTGAGTGATTCTTGCAAGTAGCTGCATGCTTGTCTTCATCCACTGTTACAAGTGCTTCTTCACCAACCTTTACTTCACCGCGGGATACGTAACCTACATGACCCATCTTTGCACCGGTTAAATGAATGGTTTCGGTAACGGTAAATTCACCGTCCTTGGTGGAAATAATACCTGCATCTCCAAGCTGACCACCCATAGTTCCGTACATACAGGTTGTATCCAAAACTACGGTACCCTTCTGTCCTTCTGATAATACATCTGTTACTTTCGCATCTTCAGCGGAAGCATCTGTAGTTAAAGCAGTAATCTTTGCTCCGCATGAGCTTTCTGTATAACCTACATACTTGGTCTCTAAATTCAAATCCAAGTCATCATATACGTTCTTTGCACGACCTGCCATATGCTCAGCACCAACATAAGTTCCCTTAGACTGTGCCTTTGCTTCTGCCTTTGCCTTTTCAAAGCCTTCTTCATCATAAGTGAAGCCTTTTTCTTCCAAAATTTCGATGGTCAAATCAATGGGGAATCCAAAGGTATCGTATAACTTAAATGCGTCCTCACCGGAAAGCACCTTCGTACCTTTTTTCACCATATCTTCTTCCATCTTGGCAAGGATTGCAAGTCCCTGGTCGATGGTCTTATTAAACTGTTCTTCTTCTTTTGCAATATTCTTAAGGATGAATTCCTTCTTTTCTTCCAATTCAGGATATCCGTCCTTAGAACCTTCAATAACGGTTACTGCCAAATCAGCAAGGAATGCACCCTGAATACCAAGAATTCTTCCGTGACGGCATGCACGACGAAGCAAACGCCTCATAACATAACCGCAACCGCTGTTTTCGGGCATAATACCGTCTGATACCATAAAAGTAACGGAACGGATATGGTCTGTTACGACGCGCAAAGATACGTCTGTTTGATAATCTTCACCATACTGCTTGCCTGCAAGACGACATACATGGTCTCTTAAGGCCTTCATGGTATCTACGTCAAACATGGAATCCACATCCTGCACTACACATGCAAGACGCTCAAGTCCCATACCGGTATCAATATTCTTCTTTTCAAGTTCGGTATAATTTCCCTTACCATCATTATAAAACTGTGAAAATACGTCATTCCAGATTTCCATATATCTGTCACATTCACAGCCAACCTTACAATCAGGCTTACCGCAGCCATACTTTTCACCACGGTCATAATATACTTCCGAACAGGGACCGCAGGCACCTTCACCATGCTCCCAGAAGTTATCGGCACGTCCGAAACGGAAAATACGCTCCGGTGCAATACCAATCTTTTTGTTCCAGATTTCGAATGCCTCATCATCCTCTTCGAATACGGAAGGATAGAGACGGTCTTTATCAAGACCTACAACCTCGGTTAAAAACTCCCAAGTATAGCCGATTGCTTCTTCTTTGAAATAATCACCGAATGAGAAGTTACCAAGCATTTCAAAGAAGGTACCGTGACGCGCGGTTTTACCTACATTTTCGATATCACCGGTACGAATACACTTCTGACATGTTGTAATTCTGCTCTTAGGCGGAATTTCCGCACCTGTAAAATAAGGCTTTAAAGGCGCCATACCTGAATTGATCAAGAGAAGACTCTTATCATTTTTGGGAACCAGTGAAAAACTGTTCAATCTCAAATGTTCTTTCTGCTCAAAATAATCAAGAAACATTTTTCGTAATTCGTTTACTCCATACGCTTTCACAATACGTACCTCCGCGTTTTATAATTTTACTTTTATGTTTTTTAATTTGTAAAAACCTGTACCCAATAGGTTCTGTAAGAAGTATTGGGATCCGAATAATATCCGATACCAACCTGTCCAAACGAACCGTTTAAAATATTGGCACGATGCCCTTCCGAACTCATCCAGCCATTCATAACTTCCTCAGGCGTACCATATCCCGCTGCAATATTCTCACCTGCAGTCACATATGCAATACCATTCTGACCCAATACGGTAAAGCAATCGGAACCGTCAGGTCTTGTATGTGCAAAACTCTGTACAATTTCCTGCGCACGAATCTGTGCCACTGCATCCAAAGCGGAATTTTGATTAATTCCGCCGACTCCCGCATTGGCTCTCTCCTGATTCATTATGGCTACAACCTGTGCCCTGTAATCTGCCTGTACCTGTTGTTGTGCTGCCTGTTGTGCTGCCTGTACCTGTTGCTGTGCTGCCTGTTCCAGCGCCGCTTGCTGCTCTGCCGCGACCTGTTCTGCCGCTTGCTGTGCTGCCAAAGCCGCTGCTTCCTCTTCCGCAATCATAGCCTGATACGTGGATTCATCCACCAAATAGGAACCTGCTACATATGCTTCCGCATCATTATACTGAATGCGATACCAACCGGTATCCGCAATACCCGTAACCTGAATTTGCTCACCCTTACCTAATCCACCGATTTTTTCATAATCCGTGGACGGGCCTTTACGCACATTTACTGCCTTCTTCACAAATAAAACCGCACTATGTTCCTGTACGGTATATTCCGGTTCTCCCGCTATACTCTCTTCTTCCGATACACTTTCATCTTCTGAAAGATTTTCTTCCGATTGACTTTCTTGTAACGCGCCGTCACTCTCTGATGTCGCATTCACATCAGACATATCTTGCACATTTAATTTATCTTCCGATATGGCAGAATCTTCTTTCTCTGCATCTGCTTCCGACGTTGTCTCCGCACTCTCCGAAACTTCTGACGATACAAGTTCCGAATCATATGGTTCTTTCGAAACTTCTGCGGTCTTATTACATGCTGACAGTGAAAAAATCATAACAACAAGAAGCATAAATAGTTGCAACTTTTGCATAAAATAACCCCCATTATTTTACGTCTTGTATACCTCAATACACTTTCTCAATTTTAAATTCACATCTCAATTTGCATATACGCTACTATTTTATATGTTTTTACTCTAAAAATCAATAGTGCGAATGTTTTTGCTTTTTTTCGACCAAACTAATAAAAAAATAACCAAAGGAGTTTTTTATGGAACGAAAATCTAAAACAATGGACGGCAATACCGCTGCCGCTCATGTTGCTTATGCTTATACCGACGTATCTGCCATTTATCCGATTACCCCTTCTTCTCCCATGGCAGACTATATGGACCAATGGGCACACAAAGGCAAAAAAAATATTTTTGACCAGACCGTCACCCTTACCCAGATGCAATCGGAAGCAGGAGTTGCCGGTGCCGTACACGGTTCCCTGTTAGCCGGTGCATTAACCACAACTTTCAGTGCTTCGCAAGGCCTTCTTCTTATGATTCCCAATATGTATAAAATTGCCGGTGAACTTCTTCCCGGCGTCATACATGTCAGCGCCAGAACCGTTGCAACTCACGCATTATCCATCTTCGGCGATCATTCCGATATTTACGCCTGCCGTCAAACAGGTTTTGCCATGCTTGCAACCTGCAGTGTACAGGAAGTTATGGATTTAAGCCCTGTAGCACACTTATCCGCCATTAAAGGACGTGTGCCTTTTTTACATTTTTTTGACGGTTTCCGTACTTCTCATGAAATTCAAAAAATAAAAATTTGGGACTATGAAACATTAAAAGAACTCTGCGATATGGATGCTGTAGACGCCTTCCGGAATCGTGCGTTAAATCCGGAGCACCCCGTCACCCGCGGTACCGCCCAGAACCCGGATGTTTACTTTCAGGCAAGAGAAGCCTGCAACACCTTTTATAATGAAGTGCCGGATATTGTAGAACACTATATGAACGATATCAATACAAGGATTGGTACGAATTATCGTCTCTTTAACTATTACGGTGCGCCGGATGCCGAACACATTATCATTGCCATGGGATCCGTTTGTGAAACCGCAATGGAAACCATTGATTATCTGGTATCCCGGGGGCAAAAAGTCGGTCTTATCAAAGTTCGTCTTTACCGCCCGTTTAGTGCTGCACACCTAATCAAAGAAATCCCCGATACTTGCAGGGCAATCACTGTACTTGATCGTACCAAAGAGCCGGGGGCAGTTGGTGATCCTCTCTATCTCGATGTAGTTGCCGCTCTGAAAGGAAGTCCTTTTGAAACCATACCGGTCTATGCCGGACGTTACGGACTGTCTTCCAAAGATACATTGCCCGGCGATATTGCTGCTGCATTTAACAATCATAACAAAAAACAATTTACTCTTGGAATCATTGATGACGTAACACATTTATCTTTGGACCGAATCAATCTGCCCGATACTTCTCCCGTCGAAAATATCAGTTGCAAATTCTGGGGATTGGGTGCGGATGGTACGGTAGGTGCCAATAAAAACTCTGTTAAAATTATTGGTGATCATACAAACCTTTATGCACAGGCCTACTTTGACTATGATTCCAAAAAATCCGGCGGTGTCACTGTTTCGCATCTGCGTTTTGGGCAAAAACCGATTCGTTCGGCTTATCTGATTCACAAGGCGAACTTTGTAGCCTGCCATAAATCTGCCTTTGTGCGTAAGTATGATATGGTTCAGGATCTAAAAGATCACGGTATCTTTCTCCTAAACTGTTCTTGGAATATGGAGGAATTAGAACAAGAACTTCCGGGACAGGTAAAAAAATATTTATATGACCATCAGATTCGTTTTTATACCATTGATGGTTTTAAAATAGCAAAAGAAATCGGTCTTGGCGGACGCATAAATACAATTTTACAGGCGGCATTTTTTGCGCTGTCTAACGTAATTCCCGTTCAGGATGCCATCCGCCTGATGAAAGAAGCCGCCACTGCCACCTACGCCAAAAAGGGCGAAAATGTGGTAGCAATGAATCATTCGGCTATTGATGCCGGTGCCAAGGCTTTTCATCAAATTAATATACCTGCAAGTTGGGGACAATGTGATTTTGAGCCATTGGAAATTGAAGCAACCGGCGAACGCGCTGATGTTGTAAATTATGTAAACCAAATCCAAAATAAAATCAACCGACAAATCGGCCACACCCTGCCGGTATCTGCTTTTACGGAATATGCAGACGGTACTTTGCCCGCCGGCTCCTCCGCCTTTGAAAAACGCGGTATTGCCTTGGAAGTACCAAGCTGGAATCCCGAAAACTGTATCCAGTGCAACTTCTGCTCCTATGTATGTCCTCACGCAGCCATTCGCCCTATTGCAATGGATTCTGCGCAGGCGCAAAATGCTCCCGAAAGTACTGTGGTAGATTTGTTAGGTATTCCCGAACATAAATTTGCAATCAGCATCTCTCCTTTGGACTGTACCGGTTGCGGTTCCTGCGTTAATATCTGTCCCGGTAAAAAAGGTGAAAAAGCCCTTCTTTTAAAACCTTTTGAAACGCAGCGTCCTGCCCAAAAAATGTTTGATTATGGTGCTTCTATTGAAACACCTGTAGCAGTATTTGAGAAATTCCCTCCCAAGACCGTGAAAGGAAGTCAGTTTAAGCAACCTTTGCTGGAATTTTCAGGTGCCTGTGCAGGTTGCGCCGAAACGCCCTATGCCAAGCTTTTAACACAATTATTCGGGGACAGAATGTATATTGCCAACGCTACAGGCTGCTCTTCCATCTGGGGCGGTTCCTCGCCGGCCTCGCCCTATACGGTAAATAAGCAAGGACGCGGACCTGCCTGGGCAAACTCGTTGTTTGAAGACAATGCAGAATTCGGATACGGCATTCAATTGGCAAGCCGCGCACTACGCAAACCTATCCTGGACGCTACAGAACGTCTGATGCATAAAAGCAAGCACGAAAGCATCCGAGAAGTAATACAAAAATATCTGGATACACAGAATTCATCTTCGGAAAACGGTCCCGCAACCCGTAATATGATTGCAGCATTGGAAGCCTGTGACTGCATAGATGAAGATAAAGACTATATCTTAAAACACAGGGATTATGCCGCAAAGAAATCCCACTGGATTGTGGGTGGTGACGGCTGGGCCTATGATATCGGTTTTGGCGGCTTGGATCACATTTTATCCGGCAATTCCGACGTGAATGTTTTGGTTTTTGATACGGAAGTTTATTCCAATACCGGCGGACAATCCTCCAAGGCAACTCCTTTGGGTGCCATTGCCCAATTTGCTGCCTCCGGCAAAGAATCCGGTAAAAAAGACTTAACTGCCATTGCCATGAGTTACGGCCAGGCTTATGTAGCACAGGTTTCTATGGGGGCAGATTTTAACCAATGCATTAAGTCTTTTACGGAAGCCGAAAGTTACCCCGGCCCTTCCTTGATTGTGGCCTACGCCCCTTGCATCAGTCATGGAATTCAAGGCGGTATGACCAAAGCAAAAAATACCGAAAAAGCCGTAGTGGAAGCCGGTTACTGGCATCTCTTCCGCTACGATCCCCGCTTAGAATATGAAGGTAAAAATCCTTTTCAATTGGATTCAAAAGAGCCAAAGGGAGATTTCCAAACATTTTTAGCAAGCGAAGTGCGATACAATTCGTTACTACGCAGTAAACCCGAACGTGCAAAAGAACTGTTTAAAAATGCTGAGAAAAATGCCAAAAAACGGTATGAAATGCTGAAGAAAAAAGCAGAGTAATAAAGATTTAAATCGAAACACCGTTTCATTTTAAAAGGCGCCGGTATAAACCGGCGCCCATTGTGGCAAATATTTAGTCTTCTTCTCCCCAAATCTTCTTGTTGAGTTCCACGTCTTTCTTCTCTACCAATTCAAGCACTGCCTTAGCCTTATTCTGCTCTGCGGTTGCTTTCTTTTCATCTTTGATGAGAAGTTCCAAATTACTTGAAATAACATCAATGTTGTTCTTAAATTCCTGAATCAATTCTGCGGTCTTAACCTTTGCAACCTCAGTAATTTCATCGATATAAGAATCAAACTGCTTTCTTGTAGTCTGTGCAAACATTGTCTCTACGTCATTCTTGTATGACTTCTTGTCATTGGTAGAGAAAATAAAGATTGCCTTCTGCTTGTTGATATAATCGTCCATCTTCAATGCAGTTAAGCTTGAAGGGGGAATCTGTGTATCCGCAACGTTGGTAATTCTCTTAATGAGTTCTTCATCGATTCCCTTGTAACCGGTAATCTTCTTGATGATGATACCCTTTAATTCTTCAATCTGCTGCTGAAGAATTCTACCACGATTTACTTTGTAGTAATCATCGATTTCCTGTAAATAACGATTCAACTCATTACGGATGATGTTATTCTTCTCTTCAAATACTTCAGGACGAAGCGCAATCCATTTCATCTTATCCGCAATATGACCTGCCTGAATCTGGCGGTTACCCATTACCGTATAAAGAGTATTGATATCATCAATCTGGAATACCATATTTTCAGTAGTCATATTCTGGAGATACTCAGCATATGCAGTATCAATATCACTTACCATATTGGTCTTCATCAACTCAATATTCTTAGCAATTTCTTCCTTAGAAAGTCTTGCCTGATTCTCAATCACTTCGTAATCTTCCTTGATGAAGTTTACTACATTCTTGATACCGTCATAAAGACCTTTTGCCTTAACTGCCAACGCATACTTCTGGGCATACTTCAAAATTTCCTGCTCAATGGCAAACATACCGGAGTTTACATAGAGACGCTGGATAATAGGATACAAACTTGCATCATCCGGATTATCGCATTTCTTCAATTCCTCCATACACTCTTCAATCAACTGCTTGGTTTCATTGTCGGCATTTGCCATTTTATCCAATTTGAAGTACATACCGGTTTCGACTTCAGAAGGTTTGGTCTTACCCAAGAAAGGATCTTCCACAGGTTCGTTGTTGATTTCGTTTCTGTGGTTTGCCAACCATCTTCTTTCATCCTCGGTATCTACGTTATTATTGATTGCCTTGGCGATATAAGCAGCCTTAGATGATACAAAGAACAGTCTTTCCTTGGACAAATCAATATGCTGCGCTTCTTCGTTATAAATTTTATCTGTTTCTTTTAAAGTAACTTCTACTTTCTTATTCTTTAATTCTGCCAAATCAGCAAGACCCTTGGTATCCGCCTGGTTGATAACATGCAATGAACGTGTCAAGTCGATGGTTACATTGCTACCGTTCTCCTGCTCATTCTTGGAAGAATTAATCAAGTTGTACAGAATAGAGTTACCGGTACCTTCCATCTTGGTAGGTTCATAGAGCACAATCAAAATAGAATTGGTCTGCTGATGCAATGCCTTCTGTAATACCAACAAATGCTCATTGGAATTACTGTCAGTACCGGGGGTATCATAAAATGTAAAGTTAATATTCTCATCCAAAGGAATCGGGAAATTCACCTCAATGATACCGTCAATATATTCTTCGCAATCCGCTGTAGGCGCATTGGGAATATCATTCAATTTCTTAAGTACCTGATACAACTGTTCATGCTGCTGTAAGCGGAACATAAGCGCAGAATTGATTTCGCTGTTCACCTTTTCCTGCGTAAACTCGCACTCTCCGTCCGCATGGAAAGAAAACTTCTTCTTAGCCTCATCCCAAACAATATTTGCAATAATCGCTTTATCACTGTCACCTTTTTTTACAATAAAAGAAACCGAAGGCTTCTCATGATTCTTAATGCGGAACATCTTGGCTGTTTCCGAATTAATACTTTCCGGTAAAATTCTTTTACCGATTAAAGCATTGATAAAAGTCGACTTACCCGCACTGTATGTACCTACAAGACACAAATTTACATCGTTCTTGTTTAACTTCTCTCTCTTAATTTCAAATTCTGCCTTACGTGTCAGAAAAGACTTCTGAATGTCAGAGCCCTGTAACTCCTTCGTAAATACGCTGATGGTATCATCGCAGAATTCGCTGATGCAGGTATAAATATCCGACACTGCCGGTAATTCGATAAATTTGCTAAGTACAAAGCGTTCTTCCCCTGAAGTTGCATTGTATTCTTTTACCTTCTTCTCAAAATCTTCGTAATCGATTTTGGTCCCCTTAAAAACAAGACTTACCTTGTCACGTAAGAACTGCTCCCAAATATCCTCGAAGAATTTATTACCATGATTCTGTAACAAGAATTCACCCTTGTCAGGTCCGTACTGGGACAACCAGGGACACATAGCATACGGAATCTCAACAAATTCTCCTTTTGCCTTCGCTAAAAATCGAATCTCTTTTTTAACCGGATGATACATGATCATCAATTCTTTCATTACTCTACCTCCCGAAAAACGAAATTTTCCCCTTATAAAAGAAAACCATTTTAATTATATACTTATAAAATGCAAATGTCAAAAAAATCAGCCAAAAAAATCATATTTTTCATACTTTTTTGAATTAAAACAACTATTCTTTGTAAAGAATACACAAATTTTGTATTCTAAATTCATTTGTCCGTTACTACATTCTGAATCCAAATGCCTTTTTTAACCAAAATTACTCCGATTATGCTCTTAATCAAATTCAGTGACTGGCAAAAAGCATACACCGGCACAATGCCCCAATTCGTATAATTTACCAGTACCGTAGCCACCGGAATACTGATGACCCACAAGAAAACACTATCAAACAAAAAAGTAATAAAGGTCTTTCCACCGGAACGCATAGTAAAATATGCCGCATTGTTTAGTGCTTCTACCGGTGTTAAAATTGCACAGATACAAATAAAAATCACCGCCAGTTCCTTGACTGCATCACTGGTATTATATATATTGGCAAAACCGTAAGAACACAAAGCCATCAAGGTTCCTGTCGCAATGCAACACAAAACAGAAAAAGCAATCATTTTGGTTGCTGTGCTCTTGGCTTCTTTTAACCGACCGGCTCCCAGTTCTTTACCTACAATCACCGAAATGGAACTTCCCATAGACAGATATACCACATTAAACAGGTTCGCAATGGTAGATGCAATATTAATTGCAGCTACAACGCTCAATCCTCTTTGGGAATAGCGCTGATTCATTGCTATAATTCCCGCGGACCACATAGTCTCGTTTAACAATAACGGCGCACCCTTATAAATAATTTGCAAAATCAGCCACTTGGGAATGTAGAAACTTTTATATAGACCTTTAAAAAAGTTTCTCTTGCCTCTGTGACAAACAATAATTACAATTGCAAACTCTACATATCTTGATATTACGGTTGCGATTGCGGCACCTACAACACCTAATTTCGGGAAACCGCACAAACCAAAAATCAACACTGCATTCAATACCAAATTCACCAAGACCGCTATCGTACTGGCCTTCATGGGAAGCACGGTTTCTTCCGTTTCTTTTAATGAACTTGCATAAGCCTCTTTGATTGCAAAAGGAAGCAGTCCCCACAGCATCACCTCCAGATACTGCCTGCCATACATCAAAGTTGCTTCCACATCTCCTTCTCCGGAATCTGTCAAAAAAAGATTAATCAAAAACTCAGGAAAAAGTATAAGCAATGCAAGGGCAATCACTGAAATTGCGCAACATATGATCATTTTAAAACGTAATACATACCGTAATCCGTCTTCGTTTCCGCTACCGTAAAACTGTGCACCGAAAATTCCGGCACCGGACACCCCGCCAAAAATACAAATATTAAATACAAACAGCAACTGGTTTACCACCGCAACGCCGGTCATCTGTTCCGTACCAACCTGCCCAACCATAATATTATCTAACAGGCCCACAAAATTGGTAATTGCCATCTGTATGATAATGGGGATGGCGATTCGCAGCACCATCCCGTAAAATTTTTTATCACCTATAAATTTTTTAAACATAATTCTCTCCAAAGCAATCCGCAAAGGCAGGCTTAGGATTTTTTTACTTTTCAAAATATAAAATCATTTAAAAGTCGAACTTTTCAAAAATATCAAAACAATCCAAAGTCGCATAATAATCTTTCGCAGTTTCGGCACGACGAATCAACTTAACACTGCCATCTTCCTGCAAAAGAAGTTCTGCGGATTTTAATTTTCCGTTATAATTGTAGCCCATAGCATAGCCGTGAGCACCTGTATCATGAATAAAGAGATAATCCCCCTTTTCAATTTCGGGTAACATTCTGTCGATTGCAAATTTATCGTTATTCTCGCACAAGGAACCCGTAACATCATACTTATGATCGCAAGGCGCATCTTCTTTGCCCAATACGGTAATATGATGATATGCTCCGTACATTGCGGGACGCATTAAATTAACTGCACAAGCATCACAACCAATATATTCTTTATGAATGTGTTTCTCATGCACAGCCTTGGTAACAAGTCCGCCATAAGGTCCCATCATAAAACGGCCAAGTTCTGTAAAAATAGCCACATCATCCATACCGGCAGGCACAAGAACTTCTTCATATACCTTACGCACCCCTTCGCCTACCGCGCGGATATCGCAGGGTTCCTGATCCGGTCTGTAAGGGATGCCCACACCACCGGAAAGATTGATAAATGCAATATGCACGCCGGTTTCTTCTTTCAGCTTAACTGCAAGCTCAAATAACACTTTCGCAAGCATGGGATAATACTCGTTCTGTACCACATTACTTGCCAAAAACGCATGGATACCGAAATGCTTTGCGCCCTTTTCTTTTAAAATTTTAAAGCCTTCCACCATCTGCTCCGGTGTAAAACCATACTTTGCGTCGCCGGGATTATCCATAATGCCGTTGCACACTTCAAACACACCGCCGGGATTGTATCGGCAGGAAATTGTCTCAGGAATGTAGCCAATGGTTTTCTCCAGAAACTCAATATGCGTAAAATCATCCAAATTAATGGTGGCGCCTAATTTAGCCGCATACTCAAATTCTTCCGCAGGTGTGGCATTGGAAGAAAACATAATATCGCTTCCCGTAACGCCCATTGCCTTACTCAACATTAATTCTGTCTTGGAAGAACAGTCACATCCGAAACCATATTCGTTTAAAATCTTAATCAAAAAGGGATTGGGATTTGCTTTTACTGCAAAATACTCTTTAAATCCTTTATTCCATGCAAACGCTTCCTTCATAGCCTGTGCATTGGCTCTGATTCCCTTTTCATCATAAATATGAAAAGGTGTAGGAAATTCTTTTACAATTTCTTCAATCTGTGCTTTGCTGACAAATGCTGTCTTGCTCATTTTTATATCCTCCTAAAAAAACCTAAATATCTTCAATCTGCCAATCAATGGGAGTATACCCGTTGGCTTCCAAAAAAGCATTGGTTTTACTGAAATGCTTACATCCGAAAAATCCTCTGTAGGCCGATAAAGGACTCGGATGCGGTGCTTCCAGAATCAAATGCTTCGGATTGTGAAGCATAGCCTTCTTCTTCTGGGCGGGTGCACCCCATAAAAGAAATACAATAGGTCGGTCCTGTTCGTCAAGTATTTTAATGACTGCATCGGTAAACTGTTCCCAGCCGATACCTCTGTGAGAATTCGCCTGATGGGCACGCACCGTTAATACGGTATTCAGCAATAATACACCCTGCTCAGCCCATTTGACAAGATATCCGTTGTTCGGAATCTTAAGGCCCAAATCATCCTGCAATTCCTTGTAAATATTTACAAGGGACGGCGGAGTATCTACGCCCGGTTTTACCGAAAAACATAAACCGTGGGCCTGTCCCACATTGTGATAAGGATCCTGCCCTAAAATTACCACTCTCACATCAGAGAGTGGCGTTAAATGGAAGGCATTAAAAACGTCTGCCGAATCCGGAAAAATCCGGGTTGTTGCATATTCTTCTTTTACCTTCAAATATAAATCTTTGTAATATTCTTTTCCAAATTCCGGCTTAATATATTCCAACCAGTCATTTGAAATCGCTGCCATAATAATCCTCATTTCTGAGCGCTTTATCGCGAAGAGGCTACGCAAATATCAAATTTGCGTCTGCCATAAAGACTATTTGTTTTCGCTCAGAAACAAATAGCCGTGCGAAAAATTGGCATATCAATGCAACTTTTCACACTATCTTCTCCTTTTTGTACTTATCTTTACATTCTGCGCACCGAAATGCCGTTCTCGTGTAAATATTCTTTTACATCACAAATTTCAAGTTCTTTAAAGTGAAAAAGCGAAGCTGCCAATGCCGCATCAGCCTTACCAACAGTTAAGGCTTCCTTAAAATGTTCCTTGGTTCCCGCGCCACCGGAAGCAATTACCGGAATAGATACATTCTCGGAAATGATTCTGGTAAGTTCCAAATCATAACCGGCCTTGGTACCGTCACAGTCCATACTGGTAAGAAGAATCTCTCCGGCCCCCAATTTATCAGCCTTCATGGCCCATTCCACAGCATCAATTCCCATATCCACACGGCCACCGTTTTTAAATATATTCCAGCCGCCGTCCTCTCTTCGCTTGGCATCAATGGCTACTACCACACACTGACTTCCGAATTTCTCAGCGGCTTCGCTAATTAAAGTAGGATTCATAATTGCAGCGGAGTTTACTGCCACCTTATCAGCGCCTTCTCTTAATATCATTTTAAAATCTTCCACACTTCTGATGCCGCCGCCTACAGTAAACGGTATAAATATGGTTTCTGCAACCTTCCGAACAAGTTCTGCTTTAATTTCCCTTGCATCAGAAGAAGCTGTAATATCCAGAAAAACAAGCTCATCAGCACCTGCTTTATCATATGCTTTACCTACTTCTATGGGATCTCCTGCATCTCTTAAATTTATAAAATTGGTGCCCTTAACTACCCTGCCGTTATTTACATCTAAACAGGGGATAATTCTTTTGGT
>JAZNLG010000188.1:0-7145 GCA_045578965.1 Lachnospiraceae bacterium
GTGGGCGATATTGCCACGGTAACCGTACATATTAAGAAAATCCGTGAAAAGATTGAAAAAAGCAGCGATAAACCTGAATACATCGAGACAATTTGGGGTGTGGGATATCGGTTTAAGGTGTAGTTATGAAAACACAAATTATTTATGAAGACAACGATATCCTTGTGTGTTACAAACCTGCCGGTATCGCAGTGCAGACCGCCAGCAGTTTTCAGCAGGATATGGTCAGTGAATTAAAAAATTATCTGGCACAGAACTATAATACCACCGGCCAAAGCCACGGAAAGCCGGGCAAAGAACCGTATATTGGTGTTGTTCATCGTCTGGATCAACCTGTCAGCGGTGTTCTGGTATTTGCCAAGAATCAGCCGGCGGCTGCCGACCTTTCTGCCCAGGTGCAGGACGGAAGGGCCAGGAAAGTTTACAGAGCCTGTGTTTGCGGTACTTTTCTTGAGGATCATAGAGAAGGAATCTTAGAAGATATCCTTATAAAAGACGCCAAAACCAATACGTCTCGGGTTGTAAAGAGCGGAAGTAAAGAGGCAAAGCAAGGGAAAAAGGCAAAACTTACATATAAGGTTTTGCAGGAAATTGCTTTGGAGGATGGGATGTACTCGGAAGTAGAGATTCAACTTTTTACGGGAAGGCATCATCAAATCCGCGTACAGTGCTCCAATGCGGGCCATCCGATCTTGGGAGATACGAAATATGGTACGCCGAAGTCTCTGGAACTTTCTGCCAAAACAGAAAATGGTTTAAAATTGTGCGCATACAGTTTGTCTTTTATACATCCCAAGACAAAGAAGGAAATGACATTTTCGGTTCCTCATCTTCCCTGGTTACGGGAAAGTTAGGAGAATGCATGGAAATAGTGCAAGATAAAATATGCAAAGCGGTCAATAAATAGTTGTTGACCGCTTAATAACGGTAAGAATATAATGACAGACGAAGTATTATAAAAGTGAGGACAAAATGTTTCGTAATGAAAATAAGTATATGATTTCTTCTGCGCAGGAAGAATATCTGATCATGCATTTACGGGAACTGTGCGAGAGTGATTCGCATACGGATGCGATGAACCGGTACAACATAAGAAGTCTCTATTTTGATGATTATGATGACTCCGCATATAACGATAATGCAAGAGGTGTAGATAACAGAACCAAATACAGGATACGAATCTATAATTGTGATCCGTCGATTATTCATTTGGAATGCAAACAGAAGGTAAATGGCAAAATACATAAGGAAAAAGCCGTAATTTCGCGGGAGTTTTGCCAAAAACTGATGGAAGATAAGGGAGAGGAATTGGAATATCCTGTGGAGAATGTATTGATTAACCGGTTTCTGTACCTTTACCACAGTAAATATTTGCGTCCGCGCGTAATCGTAGAGTATGAACGGGAGCCATATGTTCATCCGGATGGAGATGTGCGAATAACCATTGACCGGAATATATGTTTTTCGGAAGATGTGGAACACTTTTTTGAAAAAGATATTTTTCTGCAACCGATTCTTCCTATGGGACAGAATCTTTTAGAGGTAAAATATACGGAATTTTTACCGGCGTTTGTAAAAGATACTCTGGATATAAAACATATGCAGAGAATCACTTTTTCCAAATATTATTTATGTGAATCTTTCAGAAGATACGGAGGAATTTAGAATATGTCATTTAAAGATCTTTTAAAATCATCTATTTTGGAACAGTTTGAAACCGGAACATCCGGTACACAGTTGGCACTTGCAATCGGTTTTTCTTTGTTAATTGCGTTATATTTATTTTTTATCTATCGCTTCTTTGCAAAAAAGACCTTATATAACATGAATTTTAATATTGCAATTGTCGGTATGACGGTAGTTACCACTGCAATTATTGTTACCATCCAGTCGAATATCGTATTGTCACTTGGTATGGTGGGTGCGCTTTCCATCATTCGTTACCGTACCGCAATTAAAGATCCCATGGATTTATTCTTTTTGTTCTGGTCGGTTGCCGGCGGTATTATGTGTGGCGCGAAGCAGTATATCTTAGCCATTGCTGTGACCATTGTATTAACGGGAGTTGTTTTTATACTTTCCAATTTGCCTTCTTTAAAGGCACCCTATGTTATGGTCGTAAACGGAAAGAGAGACGGTCTTGAGGATCAGATAGATGAAATTTTAAAAGAATACTGTCAGTATTACAAAGTAAAATCCAGAAACCTGACAGACGATAATGAAAAAATGATCATCGAGTTAAAAACATCCAAAGAAAAGGAAATGATTAACAAAATGTCAAGTTTGAAAAATGTTAAGGTTTCACTTCTGACATATGAAGGTGATGTTACGGCATAATACAAAGCAGGAGTAACAAGATGAATAAAAGAAAAACAGCCGGAATTTTATTTGTGGCATTTTTACTTTTTTTTACCATAGTTTTGCTGTGGGGTTATCAGAAATATGAGAACCGGTATGAGGTTAAAATTTCTCATGAGAGCGGTTTTTACGATGATTCTTTTTATTTAACCGTAGAAACCGGGTCGAAGGCGGAGATTTATTATACGACAGACGGAACGCTTCCCGATATAGAAAACGGCGATCCCAATATTTACAGTGAACCGATATACATTGCGTTGCAGGATGAAACAGCAGTGTATTCTTATCGTTTCCGGTGTGTCTTTGAAGACGGAACCCAATCGGAAGTATATAACAGGGATTATTTTGTGGATTTTAACGGCGCAGGACGGTTTACGACAACTTACGTTGTGGCGATTACGGGAGAAGAGGAAGAAATATTCGGTTATGAGGAGGGCATTTTTGCAAGAGGAGCCCGCTGGGACAAGTACTGGGAGGAAAATCCGGATGCCAGTATTTGGGGATTGATTGACGGAAATTTCTGGATTGATAAGGAAATTGAAGTTCACGCAACCATTTTTGATGCAGAAAGAGAAGAGGTAATCAGTCAGAATTGCGGACTAAAAATATACGGAAATTATACGAGAGCTAAGAATCAGAAATCATTTCGCTTAATAGCCCGGGAAGAGTACGAAGGCTTAAATGAATTCTTTTATCCGTTTATGGATAAGTTGGTTTCTGATGAAAGTAACACGGTAATTGATAATTTTCAGAGATTGTCTTTCCATAATTCCGGCGATGATAACGGATACGGTTTTATTCGAACGGAGTTAGTAGGAGAACTTGCAAGACAATCCGGATTTCCGGATGTTTTCGTGGCGGAAAGTGCCGTGGTTTTCATCAATGGTAAATACCAGGGCGTATATTGGATAAATAATACGTATGATGACCGTTATTTCCAGGAAAAGTATGGCGATTATAACGGTGAATTCTATGTTTGTGAAGGAACCTTAAGTGAAGTTTGGACAGACAGCGCGGAATCCGAAGAAGAACTGGAAGTATATAATGACTACAATGAGTTTGTAGACTGGGTAGTTCAGGCAGATTTGGAAAATTCACAAAACTGGGAATACGTCGAACAAAAATTAGATTTGGAAAATTTTGCGCTCTACATGGCGATTGAATACTATATCGGAAATATTGACTGGCCTCAAAACAATGTAAAGGTATATGCATATCAGCCTGCGGAAGGCGAGGAGTACAGGGAAGGAACCGTCTTTGACGGAAGATACCGGTATCTCTTGTTTGATACGGATTATGGTTTGGGCTTACGTGTTGTGGAAGCATACGGATATGAGCCGCAACATGAAAGACTGGCGTCTTTGTGTGAAGAAGAGGAGGCTGCCGGACTGTTTGCCGCCTTAATGAAGAAGGAAGAATTTAAAGTACTGTATATTCAGGCAGTTATGCATGTTATGAATACCGGTTTTCAGCAGGATAATGTGGCAAAAGAGTTATATGATATGAACAGTCTTCACTATATCGAACTGGAACATATGATGCAGAACACGGATTTATTGAAGGGTTCTCTTCTGGAAAGTGATGACAATAATATCAACAATGTTCTCAATGAGATGACGGAAATTGCCGAATACGGACAAATCAGACCCGGTGTTGTAATTCAGGAGATGCAAAATTATCTTGGACTGCAGAATCTGATTACCATAATGGTTCACGAGGATTTTGAAGGTGAAACTATATTAAACGGGTATGAGATATCAAATGATTTTACCGGTAATTACTTTGAAGATGTTCCTATCCGAATACAGTGTGAGACAAATCCGGGTATTACCATAACGGGATATACGATAAACGGCGAATACAGAGAAGGCGCGATTTTGGAATTTGTACCGCGTGAATTTATGTCAGAAAGTTTGGATATCACAATCCATTCGGAGGTTGATGCGTCCGTGGAAAGTCTTGTTATTTCCGAGTATCATGTAAAAGGCACACAAGATTATGTTGTTTTGGAAAATAACGGGCAGACAAATATCAATTTAGATCATTATTGTCTGACGGATGATGAAAAGGAACTGACAAAAGGAAAACTTCCGCAGGTGATTTTAAAACCGGGAGAAGTCTACTATGTATACGGAAAGGAATACACCGGACATCGGGAAAGAAGCAGCGTACAAGTATCTTTTTCCTGGTCAACGGATGAAGAGATTCTTTTATTAGAACAATAGAATACTTATGAGTTTAATAATTTTTGAGTAGTTAGGGAAAAAAGAGCCCATACTAATTCCGGAGGGATTGGTATGGGTTTTTTAATGCGTTTGTGGAAACATAATCCGGTAAAATTAGTAGTAGTGACAGTGGCTGTGCTTTTGTTTTTTAGGTATTTGTTACCCTTTTTGGCACCTTTTTTTATTGCTTTTTTATTTGTGTTGCTTTTTTATCCGTTTATAAAAAAGGTACACAACAAAGTAAAATTACCGGAGGGGATTCTTGCAGGTATTCTTATGGGATTGCTTGCATTGCTTTTGGGTTTGGCACTTTGGTTTGTGTTGTGTAAGGGAATGGATTTGCTGGGGGATTTTCGCGAAAACTCAGAATACTTGGGAAATTGCTGTAAGGAGGCCTTGAGAAAGTGTTGTACTCTGGTTGGCGATAAAATGAATCTGAACCCGGCAGAATTGCAGACGAGAATTTTAAAAAGCGCCGACAGTCTTATGGTCAGTATAAAAGAGACGGTGGCGCCGAAAGCACTAAATGTGTCTTATTCGTATGCCGGAGAAATATTTGAAGGCGTATTTTTTGTAGTGATTACTGTTATTGCGATTATTCTTCTTGTAAAAGATTATGACACCATCAAGGAAAAACTGAATGGTTATGGTTTTTTTGTAAAAGCGAGGGAATTGTGCAGGAAGATTCTTGTTTTACTGAAAGTATATGTCCGGGCCCAGTTGATTATTATCGCCTGCGTCAGTGGCGTTGCGGTGACGGGATTTTTTGCCTGTGGTGTGAAACAGTGGTTTTTCTGGGGGATTTTGACCGGAATTTTAGATATGTTGCCTTTTGTCGGGTCGGGTATCGTGATTTTACCTACGGCAATTTTGGCCTTTTTACAGGGAAAAATATGGCAGGGAGTAACGTGTCTTCTAATTTACGCCATCTGCGTGTTTTTACGAGAAATTTTGGAACCGAAACTGATTGGAGATAAATTAAATGTATTTCCCATTGTAGTATTGCTTTCCGTATTTTTCGGTATCCGCTTTTTCAGTATCGGAGGAATTGTACTCGGACCGGTAAGTTTCTTTTTGATTCGGGAGATTTATGAAGAAATAAAAACGAATCATGATAAAAAGGAAGAAAAAGAGCAGAAACAGGCAATTCCCCCGGAGTAATTTTTATAAGCACATTCATCTTGCCAGTTGTACTTATTTTCATATATAATATAAGAAGTCCGTAAAAATTGTGTGCGGATAACATTTTACAAGGAGAATAAGTATGAACAGCGAAATCAGAGATATTAACTTGGCCGAGAGCGGTGAACGTAAAATAGAGTGGGTAAAAAGAAATTGCGACCTTTTAAGAATGTTGGAGGAAGAATTCTCTAAAACGAAGCCTTTTGCGGGTAAAAAAGTGGCTTTGTCCGTACATTTGGAGGCAAAAACCGCATATTTGTGTAAGGTACTGGCAGCAGGCGGTGCCGAAATGTATGTAACGGGTTCCAATCCCTTATCAACTCAGGATGATGTTGCAGCAGCGTTGGTGGCAGCAGGTCTTGAAGTGCATGCCTGGTATGATGCAACAGAAGAAGAATATAATCATCATATCCGCAAGGTTCTTGAAGTGGGTCCTAACATTATTATTGATGACGGCGGTGATTTGGTGCACATGATGCATACCGAGTTCCGTGATTTGATTCCGGGGGTTATTGGCGGATGTGAAGAAACCACCACAGGAATTATCCGTCTGGAAGCAATGGATGCTGCCGGCGAGTTAATGTTCCCTATGGTAAAAGTAAACAATGCAGATTGTAAACACTTGTTTGATAACCGCTACGGAACAGGCCAGTCCGTATGGGACGGTATTAATCGTACAACCAACTTAATTGTAGCAGGCAAAACCGTTGTTGTAGCGGGCTACGGCTGGTGCGGTAAAGGTACCGCGATGCGTGCCAAGGGCTTGGGCGCTAAGGTAATCGTAACCGAGATTGACCCGATTAAGGCAATTGAAGCGGTTATGGACGGTTTTGAAGTTATGCCTATGAACGAAGCTGCTAAATTGGGTGACTTCTTTGTAACCGTAACCGGATGCAATAAGGTTATCGACGAAAGCGACTTCGCAGTAATGAAAGACGGGGCTATCCTTTGCAATGCAGGACATTTTGACTGTGAAATTGATATGGCACGTTTAAAAGAAATCGCTGTAGAAAAGAAAGAAATGCGTAAAAACATTATGGGTTATAAACTACCCACCGGACAGTGGATTTTTATCCTTGCCGAAGGACGTCTTGTAAATCTGGCAGCAGGTGACGGACATCCGGCAGAAATTATGGATATGAGTTTTGCAATTCAGGCATTGTCTGCAAAATATCTTGTAGAGCACGCTAACGAGTTAAATACCAAGTTAATCGATGTTCCCAAGGAAGTAGACAACAACGTTGCCGCAAGAAAACTCGCTTTCTTAGGAAAATCTATCGACGTCTTAACCGAAGAGCAGGTAGCATATCTGAATTCATAATTATTGTTGAATACAATGGATGCTGTACGGATTTTTTTCATTCCGAAAGAACCGTTTGT
>JAZNLG010000189.1:0-4542 GCA_045578965.1 Lachnospiraceae bacterium
CTGATTGGTTTGGTGCCGAATTTCTCGGTTACCAAAGAGTCATAAATGTGAGAAGCCTGAATATCACATTCCAACATTTCCATGCCGATGGGAGTTAAAAATTCTCTTGCATTTGCTAATTTAGAAATCATAGGAATTTTGGATACTTTCTTAATGGCAGATGTCAATTCCGTAGCACTCTTGCGAAGTCCTAAAATTCTTCCGTAGAAAATATAATCTTTCTCTACGTAGTGTTTTAAAGCATCTTTACGCAAGTTCAAAAGAATGTGCAACAGACAACGGCTTACGCGGGCATAAGTAATGTCCTTGGTTTTTAATAAATCGCAGAACTGTGAGTAGTTTTCGTAATTCTTTAGGTTCTTCACGATTTTATCAGAAAAATCTTCTGAAATATCTACATATTCCGTAAATCCTTTCGGTGCATCCAAAAGAAGTTTGTATTTCAAAAGGCTTGAAATGTCTTCATGGAAGATAGGGAAAGTTTTGTGGAAGTCCTGCTTCATCATCTTGTATACATAATCGGGTACGGAACTCTGAATCATTTCCAGCGAGTCGGCGGAGCGAATGGATTCACGAATGGAAAGTGCGGAACTCATCACCTCGGTAACCATGCGGTCATGATAACCTGCACCCATACGTCTTGTGGTCTGAGGCAGAATTTTGCTGTCGCGCTGAATGATTGCTTTAATATATTCAATGCCAAGAATGTTATTGGGATAACTCATAGCATCTACATGAACAAAGGAATCGGGCAGAGTTTCTTCGATCACCTGCATACGTGCTCTCGGATAGGTAAGACCCTGTTTCATCTTGGATTTGATGGCACTGGAGAATGCATCATCTTCTTTGGACAAAAGAATGGCAACTTCGGTTAAAATCTTAATGTCGCCGCATTCGCTGCCAAAGCAGATGGTATCCACTACACCCAATTTGTCCAGAAGAGCAACGGCACCGGAAGCAAAGTATTCCGCGCTGCCGGCTGCGTAATAGAGCGGCAGTTCCAGTACCAGGTCAGCACCGGCATCCAAAGCCATTTTGGTACGGGTATATTTATCAATTAAAGCAGGCACGCCTCTTTGTGTAAAATTACCACTCATTACAACAATAATATAGTCTGCGCCTGTTAATTCTTTTACTTTCTTGATATGATATGCGTGTCCGTTGTGAAACGGATTGTATTCAGCCACAATTCCGGCTACTTTCATGGTAAGCCCCCTTTCCTGATACAAATTCCCCAATTTATTTTTCTTATCTTTAAACTTAACATTTTTAACGTGGAGTGACAAGTAAAATAAGGACTTTTTTGAGAAAAAATTTGAAACTTCTTAAATTCTTTGACATTCTCTTGTAGATTTATAAAATTTTATGTATAATATTTGAGGATTGTAAAAAGCAATCACATTATTATCAAATATTGGAGCGGCCCCCCTTTTATGTTAGAGGGACAACCCCAAAACATATAAAGGAGAGAAGCAAAATGGCATTCGTAGACAGAATCAAAGAAAAAGCAAAACAGTGCAAGAAGACAATTCTTCTTCCGGAAACAATGGACGACAGAACTTATTACGCAGCAGCACAGGCAATCAAGGAAGACTTGGCTGACATCATTTTAATCGGTAGCCAGGCAGAGATTGATGAGCATGTAAAGAGCACAGGCGTTGATATCAGCGCAGCAAAGGTGATTGACCCTGCAAACTGCGATAAGTTTGAGGATTATGCAAATCTTTTATACGAAACAAGAAAAGCAAAAGGTATGACTTTGGAACAGGCTAAGGACATCCTTTTAAAAGATACTATTACCTTCGGTATCGTAATGTTAAAGGCTGATGATGCAGACGGTTTGGTAGCAGGTGCTTGCCATTCAACAGCAGATACTTTAAGACCTTCATTACAGATTCTTAAGACGAAGGCAGGTTGTAAACTTGTTTCTGCATTCTTCGTAATGGATGTTCCTAACTGCGAATTCGGTGCAAACGGTACTTTTATCTTTGCAGACAGCGGTTTGAACCAGGATCCCAATCCCGAAGAGTTGGCAGCAATCGCAGCTTCTTCAGCAGAAAGTTTCGAAGCATTGGTAGGAGAGAAGGCAGTTTGTGCAATGCTTTCACACTCAACCGTAGGCAGTGCAAAGCATGCATTGGTTGACAAGATGGTAGAGGCTACAAGAATCGCTAAGGAACAGTATCCTGAAATCACTGTAGACGGTGAATTCCAGTTAGACGCAGCAATTGTTCCTTCCGTAGCGGCTTCCAAGGCTCCGAACAGTGATGTAGCAGGTAAGGCAAACGTACTTATTTTCCCGAACCTTGATGCGGGTAATATCTCTTACAAGATTGTACAGAGACTTGCTAAGGCAGATGCATACGGCCCTATCCTTCAGGGTATTGCAAAGCCTGTAAACGATTTGTCAAGAGGATGTTCAGCAGAAGATATCGTTGGTGTTATTGCCATCACAGTAGCACAGGCACAGTTGAACTAAAATTAGAATGAAATAAAATTAACGCCATCCGTAATTTACGGATGGCGTTTTTTGATAGCAGAAGAGCAATAAAAAAGACCTTCGTAACCGAAAGTCTTTTTGCTCTAAAATTAATCTTCAACTTTAACGATTTCTTTTTTGTTATAAGAACCGCAAGCCTTACAAACTCTGTGAGGAACTGTTAAAGCACCACACTTGCTGCACTTTACTAATGTAGGAGCGCTCATTTTCCAGTTTGCGCGTCTTTTATCTCTTCTACCTTTGGAAGATTTATTCTTAGGACAAATAGACATTGTGTTACACCTCCATATCATAAACCGATGCCGGAAATATTCGTACTTTATGAATTATACAAGCCAATCAATACTTTGTCAACAAAAATTTTACGATTTTATTGTTACAGTTTTTATGTGTGATGATGATATTGTATTTTTATAAAAATTATACTAGAATGGGTCTTGTTTAAAAGAAAGTAATTTTAGCATGGTGATTTACGGAGGAATGAAGTGATGAATGCAAATGATTATTCCGGAAAGCGTCGATTGGTGCGTTCGTTGGTATTGTTGCCGGTGTTTATTTTGCTTGTGATTGCATTGTTTATATTTTCGGGTAAAATCAAAGGAATTGTAGCTGCGGTTGTGCTTGCAATTGTCTGGGGATCGGATTTTATAGCATCGTTTAAAGCATTTCTGGATGAAAGATAACAAGATATGAACTTTGGAGAGAATGTTCTTCAAAGTTCTTTTTTATATGAAATCTTGATTTTTACTTGCAATTTTAGTATAGTATTAGGCGAGTGTGGGTTTGTGTCTTTTTATAAAAAGACAAAGGACAGTACCACAAAAGATGGAACAATACCCACGGATGAAAGGGCGAATCAATATGTCAGAATATGTAAAAGTAGTCGTGGACGCTATGGGTGGCGACAATGCCCCCGGAGAAATTATAAAAGGTGCGGTTGCGGCGATTAATGAAAATAGTGAAGTTAAGGTTCTTTTTACCGGTAAGCAGGAATTAATCGAAGAAGAATTAAAGCAGTACGAATACAACAAGGAACAGGTTGAAATCGTAGATGCAAGGGAGGTAATTGAAATGGCAGAGCCTCCCGTGAATGCAATTCGTACCAAGAAGGATTCTTCCATTGTAAAAGGTATGGGACTTGTAAAAGAAGGACAGGCGGATGCTTTTGTATCTTGTGGAAGTACCGGTGCGGTTTTGGTAGGCGGACAGGTTCTTGTAGGACGCCTTCCCGGCGTGCAGAGACCTCCTTTGGCACCTTTGATTCCTACGGCCAAAGGAATGGCACTTTTGATTGACTGCGGTGCCAATATGGATGCAAAACCTGCTTATCTTGTACAGTTTGCCAAGATGGGTACTATTTATATGCAGAATATTATGGGCATTGAGAACCCCAAAGTCGGTATCGTGAATGTCGGTGCAGAAGAAGAGAAGGGGAACGCGCTTGTTAAGGAAACCTTCCCTTTGTTAAAAGCATGTCCTGATATTAATTTTGTAGGCAGCGTGGAAGCGAGAGACATTCCCAGCGGCGATGTGGATGTTATCGTATGTGATGCTTTCGTAGGTAACGTTATTCTTAAATTATATGAAGGTGTTGGCATGACCCTTGTGAAACTGATTAAGGATTCCATGATGTCAACCACCAGAGGTAAAATAGGCGGTATGCTTGTAAAACCCGGTATGAAGCAGGTGATGAAGAAATTCTCTACCGATGCTTACGGCGGAGCCCCTCTCCTTGGATTAAAAGGTCTGGTTGTGAAGTCTCACGGCAGTTCCAATGCGGAAGAAGTAAAGAATTCCATCCTGCAGTGTGTTGATTTTAAGAAGTCGGACATTAACCGAAAGATTAGCGAAAGTTTAAGCAAGACTACTGAGTCGGAAGATTAATACAAAAAATATATTAAAAGTACAATTTGTATCTTAAAGCATTATTATAAGAGCAAGATTGGAGAAAAAATGGAACTTGAAGTACTAAAAACAGCTATATCGAATATTCTCAAAGTAGATCCGAACGAGATTACGGAGGAAACCACCTTTTTGGGAGA
>JAZNLG010000190.1:0-4805 GCA_045578965.1 Lachnospiraceae bacterium
GGAAACATGTACCTATAATAAGGACCATTATTGTTGCAAGGGTGACATCATGGTAGGCGGTAAGCATGCCGACACTACAGAAGGTACTTGCTGTGAAAGTTTTGTACCTGTAAAAGGTGATTCGTACACTAATACTACAAAGCACCCCAGCGCAACCATCAGCATTGACTGTGAAGCAGTAAAATGTGTTTATAACAACAATTATAAGTGCGTTGCCAAGAAGGTTGATATCTTAGGAAACGGCGCAATGAACAGTGCCGGAACAGCCTGTGGTACTTTTAAGGAAGCGAAATAAGAGATTAGAAAAACTATAATTATAAAATCACAACTGCTTGGAGAGAGTGGTTGTGATTTTTTTACATTAAAAAATGGATAGAGACAAAAATTTTGGGGATTAGGTAAACTCAATTTATTAGATGGTATGACGATATATAAAGTAATAACATCAAGATGTGTTTTGATAGAGAGGTATAAATCATGGGATTTAGAACACTTGAAATTAGTCGGGCTGCAGAAATACATATAAAAGAAGGACAATTAGAGATTACGACAGAAGATGGAGTTGCAGTTGTGCCAATAGAAGATTTGAATCAGATTATGGTTCGTGGTGCTAACATACGACTTTCAACAATGGATTTATCAATTTTAACTCAAAATAAAGTAGCGTTGATGACGTTGGATGACAGATATTTACCGACCGCTATTATATTACCCTTTGAAGGTCATGCACGGCAATCCAAACTAATGCATGCACAGGTAAATACAGCATCTGAAAAATATATGGAACTATGGATTCACATTATAAAACAAAAGATAAGTAACCAATCCAGAGCATTATCCATTATGGGATTGAATGGTGCTGAGAGAATTATAGATACATCTGGAACTACAAATTTATTATCGTTTTCTTTCCATTGATACTGCACACTATCACCAAATACACGATATAAACTGCCTTTAATTTGATTTCCGCTCCAAGGAATAGAATTGGGGCGTGTGGAAGAACGAAGTAATGCGGAAAAGATAATTCATGCCCTATAGCAGGAAATAGAGAAATTGAAAGGACAACTTACATCGCAGGCATAATATGAAGGAAGAAAAGGGAGCGCCTAAAGCGTTTGAACAGTTAAACTAATTAAAATAAAACAAAAAACTGTTGACTTCTTCCTAAAACTATGTTAAATTCATTTATGGTCAGTAGACCGACAGCAAGCAGAGTTATCCACTCTCACCCTGCGACAATCGCGTTTCAGGTGTTCATGATTTTTATAAAATAAGGCACAAGCCCTAATTTTGTATTCTCAAGTGGATAGTCTATGCTATCCACTTTTTTATCTTTATTTACAATCTTTTATGGAGGTGCAAGGTCATTAACGATTTTTTTATTAACGAACAGATTAGAGACAAAGAAGTACGTGTAATCGGTGCAGACGGAGAACAGGTTGGTGTTATGTCTGCGAAAGAAGCAATGAAGATGGCAGAAGATGCAGGATTGGATCTTATCAAGATTGCCCCTACAGCGAAGCCCCCTGTATGTAAAATTGCAGATTACGGTAAATTTCGTTATGAGCAGGCACGTAAAGAAAAGGATGCCAAGAAGAAGCAGAAGACAGTTGAAATCAAAGAAATTCGTCTTTCACCCAACATTGATACGAATGACTTGAACACCAAAATGAATTCTGCAAGAAAGTTCTTAACTAAGGGCGATAAGGTAAAAGTCACCTTACGTTTCCGCGGACGCGAAATGGCACATATGGCTAACAGCAAGCATATTTTGGACGATTTCGCAGCAGGACTTGCCGATGTGGCAGTTGTGGACAAAGAGCCTAAAGTGGAAGGCAAGAGCATGACAATGTTTTTAACTGAGAAACGCTAAGGCACAGTTAAAATAGAAAGATTTTAATCAGGAGGAACGAACAATGCCTAAAATGAAAACAAGCAGAGCAGCTGCAAAGCGCTTTAAAGTAACAGGAACCGGTAAATTAAAGAGAAGCAAAGCTTATAAGAGTCATATCTTAACAAAGAAGTCTACAAAGAGAAAACGTAACTTAAGACAGTCTGCTATTACAGATGCAACAAACGTTAAGAATATGAAGAAGATTTTACCTTATATCTAAGTAGGAGGAAGATAAGAAATGGCTAGAATTAAAGGCGGCTTAAATGCTAAGAAAAAACATAATAGAGTATTAAAACTTGCAAAAGGTTACAGAGGAGCAAGATCTAAGCAGTATCGTGTTGCTAAGCAGTCAGTTATGAGAGCTTTAACTTCCGCTTACGCAGGCAGAAAGCAGAACAAGCGTCAGTTCAGACGTCTTTGGATTGCACGTATCAACGCTGCAGCTAGAATGAACGGTTTATCATACAGCAAATTTATGTATGGTTTAAAGCTTGCTAACATCGATATCAACAGAAAGATGCTTGCTGAAATGGCAATCAACGATGCAGCAGGATTTACAGCATTAGCAGATATCGCTAAGAGCAAAATCGCTTAATTGATTTTAAAATGAATGAGTGCTTTGGCACATAATAAAAAGACAGGTTCGCCTGTCTTTTTTTGTTATGTCAATGTAACGGTAAAATGATAAAAAACAATGAAAAATCTTGAATTTTCGGCGTTTTTTTCTTGCAATAATGGGAAACCTATAATAAACTGTTATAGTATGGTTTAATATGTGGATATTTTCGTCTTACATAAATGACAAGGAGAAAAAATTATGCAGAATGAAAAGCAGAGATATTTATTCTGGCTTAAAATTTTACTCACGATAGCGGCCCTTACGTTGGGTGTAATATATTTTGAACAAGTTTGCGCATTTGTAAAAGAAGGCTTTAGCATTTTATCACCGTTTTTAATCGGAGCAATAATTGCATTTATTTTAAACCTTCCCATGCGTAGTATTGAAAGACACATTTTTGGCAAGGCTAAAGGTGAGTTTTGGTTAAAAATAAAAAGACCGGTCAGCATTATTCTTTCCATTGTATTAATTTGCGGGCTTTTAACTTTGCTTGCATTTGCTGTGATTCCGCAGGTGGTGGAAACGGCTGAAATGATACCGGATAAAATTTCGGCGTTCTGGCATTCGACACTGGACTGGCTGGAAGAATTGCTTGCCAAATATCCGAAGGAAACCGAAATGGTTATGCTCGAACTTGATAAGTTGAGTGAAATGAAAATTGACTGGCAGGCGTTGATTATTCAGGTGAAAGATTTCTTTTTTACCGGATTCGGCGGTTCTTTTATTAAAAACATATTTAGTATTACCGGCAAAATCGGCGGCGGCATTTTCAATGCAGTGATTGCAATTATCTTCTCTATTTATATTCTTGCTCAGAAAGAGAAGTTGTGCATGCAGGGAAAAAGGGTTATGAGTGCATTTCTTTCTGAAAATGCATATCGTAAAACTGCGAAAGCATTGAGTGTATTGATGACTAATACCAGTAATTTTATTGCGGGACAGTGTATTGAGGCGGTGATTTTAGGATTGCTTACTATGCTTGCCATGGCAATCTTCGGATTTGATTATATCCTGTTGGTTGGTGTATTGGTTGCATTTACAGCCTTGATTCCTGTTGTCGGAGGATTCATTGGTTGTGGTATCGGTGCATTTTTGTTCCTAATGGACAATCCTATGACGGCATTGTGGTTTATCGTGCTTTTTATTGTGGTCCAGCAGATTGAGGGTAATTTTATTTATCCTTATGTGGTAGGAAATACGGTTGGTCTTCCTTCTATGTGGATACTTGCTGCAATTACCATTGGTGGCAGTGTAATGGGTATCGGAGGTATGCTTTTCTTCATTCCTCTCTTTTCAACGGCTTATATGTTGCTCAGAGATGCCGTAAATGAGAGAAATAGTCGAAAACCTTGGACGGAGGCTGCGTTAAAAGAGAAAATTAAAGCACATGATGACGATGAAGATATTAAAAAGAAGCAGAATAAGCTGCTTGCACTTTTTAAAAAGAAAGATAGAAAAGTAAAGAGTGCAGAGAAAAAAGAGACCGGTAAAAAACAAAAGAAATAGAACATACAAAACAGCACAAATGTGCAAGATGGGAGAAAAAACAATGAAAAACAAGAAAGAATTATCTGTGGTTTCCATTCTTTTGGGAATCATTCTGGCAGTCGTTTTCGGTGCTGCCAATGCGTATTTGGGACTGCGAGTTGGTATGACAGTATCAGCGTCTATCCCTGCGGCAGTAATATCTATGGCGATTATCCGTTTTATTTTACGCAGAAATTCCATTGTCGAAAATAATATGGTGCAGACAATCGGTTCTGCCGGAGAGTCTCTGGCTGCCGGTGCAATTTTTACTATGCCCGTATTGTTTATGTGGGCAATTGAAGATGGTACGGCAATGCCCAGTCTTCTTGAAATTATGTTGATTGCCTTATGCGGTGGTATTTTGGGTGTACTTTTCATGGTGCCCTTGCGTCAGACTTTAATTGTAGATGAGCATGACAGACTTCCTTATCCGGAAGGAACTGCGTGTGCACAGGTGTTACAGGCAGGTGCAAGCGGTGGCGCTAAAGCAGGAACTGTATTCAGTGGTCTTGGTATTGCAGCAGTTTATAAGTTTATTGCAGACGGAATTAAATTATTCCCCTCAGAAGTTGATTTTAGTATAAAAAAATACAGAGGTGCAGGTATCGGTGTAGATGTTTTACCCGCTCTGTTGGGTGTTGGTTATATCTGTGGTGCTAAAACTTCGGCATTTATGTTTGCCGGCGGTGTGCTTTCATGGCTTGTACTGATGCCTTTGATTTCATTGTTTGGCGGCGATATGATTATGTATCCCGGTGAAAT
>JAZNLG010000191.1:0-12490 GCA_045578965.1 Lachnospiraceae bacterium
AGTGGTACGTTCCAGTCTTACCAATGAAGAAGGAACAACAGTGAAGGAGGATGTTAAAGTGGAAAGAATGTTAGTAAGCGGTGTAGCCGTAGATAAGAGTGCAGAAAGAATTTCAGTAGTAGGTTTGGCAGATAAGCCCGGTACCGCATTCCGTCTGTTTGATGCACTTGCAAAAGCAAATATTAACGTGGATATGAGTTTCCAGTCTGTAGGCCGTGACAACAGCAAGGATATTACTTTTACCGTTGACGGTAACTGTGGTGAAGAAGCATTAAAGGTAATCGAAGAAGCGAAGGCAAGACTTAACTATCAGCACGTGGAAATCGAAAAGAATGTATGTAAGGTTTCCGTAGTAGGTGCAGGTATGATGTCTAACCCCGGCGTAGCTGCAAAGATGTTTGAATGTCTCTACAACGAGCATATCAACATTAAGATGATTTCTACTTCAGAAATCCGTGTAACCGTTCTTATCGATGTAAACGAAGCAGAACGCGCTGCAAATGCAATTCATGACATCTTTGGATTGGCTGAGTAAATTTTTTCTTTGAAGAGGACGTGAGTCTGTAAAACTGTGCTATAAAAAAGAGGACGCGAGGATATAAAACTATATTTTCTCGGGGACGTTTTCACTCTGTTGTCTTACGTGGCGGCACATAGGGTTGCAAAGGACGCAACTCAAATACCGACGAAGACAAAAGCCCCTATGAAAATATATGTTTTACTCCTCGCTGTTTTTTTATAAAAATTGTTTTAGAGAAGCGCTGGTTGCTTGAATGAATGTAGTAGTTACAATTGTTAAGAAGAAATGACATAGTTTAATTTATGGTAGAAGTGCAGAGTTATTTTACCTGAAATATTAAAATAGAGTGGGGTATTTTGCTACTCTTATTATGGAAAAGATAAGGTTGAAATGATAGGATATATTAAAATATGTTATATTAAGGGGTGCAAAGAAACCACTTAGTCAATGTAAATGAGAAAAGAGGTAAGTTATGTATTGTCCGAGTTGTGGCGCTTTTTATCCGGGAGAGAAAGAGTATCAGTGCCCGTATTGTCAAACGGAGAATCCCAATCTGGTAGAGAAAAAGCGAGACAAAATTTTAAAGAAATATGATGTAAATCAGCAAAAATTAGATGCTGAAATATATGAGAAGCGTACCAAAAAGGTATCTGATAAAATACGACGGGTTACTGCGGGTATTTTTGTTGGAGTAATGGTTATTTGCGTGGCTGTTTTTTCGTGCTTTTTAATTATAAAAAGTGTGGCAAAAAAAACAATGCAAAAGCATATCAATACCATGGAGTCATATTTGACAGCCGAGGATTTGGAAGGCTTACAAAATTATATTAGAGATTATGATTTATACGAAAGAGAGTATGTAAAATATACAGAAGTGAGTTTGGTATATAATAAATATGAATTGATGTATATGTACTATGATAGTATCTATGAGTATGCACAACAGGGAGTGGTGGTCGATAGGCAAAGCGATAGTTGGAGTGCATTACAAGAAGATACCAAGATGGTAGTTTCTTATGCTGTACATGCATATAAGTCCGGTCAACCTAATGTGGATGATTTTACTATTCTGGGAAATGAATTTTATATTGCTGATATGCTGGAGGAAATTGTAGACACATTGAAACTGTACGGAGTGACGGAAGAAGAACTGGCAGAACTGGCAACGTATGATTTAAATAATCAGAATCAGGAAAAAACTGACGAATTAGTATCAAGAATTTTAAATAATATGTTTGAGACTCAATAAGGAGATAAAGCAATGAAATGTGTACATTGTGGAGGTGAAGTGGATTCACAGACAGTAGAGTGCCCCTATTGTGGGAGTGCAAATGAAGAAGGAATCCGTTTTCAGCAGATTGTAAGCGAAAAAATTGAAAATAATAAATTGCTTGAAAAAATGTTATACAAGAAACAAACGCCGGAACTGTTAAATGTTGCCTTAAGCAGAATTTTGTTTGTTATGTTGGCTTTGTGCATACTTTTTATCGGTATTGCAACATTATTAGTGGTAAAAAAGGAAGAAGTATGTGTAATGATCGGACCGAAACCGGCCGAATGTACAGAAGGTAGTCTGGCAAAGGTTTACGAGGAAAAATATCTGGATAAATATCTATATGGCAATTCTGTTTCAACGTGGAGAAGTTCTGCCATTACCTTGATTGAGCATATGGACAGCGGAAAAGTCTTAAGTGAATCGCAGATTGTTACATTGCTGGGAAGTGTTAAGAGAGTTATGCACGATGATGCGTTGACGGAAGAAGCGCGTGAAGCGGTATTGAAGGAAGTGGAAACTGTTTTTGTGGATGTTTTGGGATTTACGGAAGAAGAGATGGCGTTATTTGAAGTAAATGATCCGAACTATGTTTCAACACTAAGATTATCGCCGGAAGCACAGGCAGAACTTTACAAGTTAGTGCTTGAAAAAATGGAAGAAGGGAGATAGGGGATGGAATTACTTTTTACAATAATAGTAATAATCGCACCGATTCTTGCATGGGTGATTTTGAAATTGTGTGATGTATATAAAAAATCAGAGACGGCTCAGATTTCCATAAAAATCACATTTATTTCTGCTTTGACATTTGTTCTTATCGGTTCCGGCATTTATTTCATATGCAGTATTGTAGGTGTATGTGTGGAAGAAGCAAATAACAGTGTGGAGTCTCGTTTGGCAGATGTAAACTTAAAGTTAAATACAGGTGATTATTATTTTGCAGAAAAAGAATTACTAGATGAGTTGTGCTATGAGCCTGAGTTTGAGTTTGCGTGGGAGCGACTTCTGATGTATGAGGAATATAAAAGATATGAAATCTTCAGAACAGCATTGGAAGTACTTACGGCAGAAAATGGAGATGCTGAACGCATACAGACTGTACAGGAAGAATTGGAGAATTGTGAGCAGGAGTTGTTGAACTTGTGTCAAAACAGTACAGAAGAGGAAAACGAAGCTTATGTACAGTTTTTTGAAATGAAGTTAGGTGAATAAAAGAAGGGCAGTCTGTTTTTGCAGGCTGCCCTTTGAACTTTTTTTATGATAAAAATTTAGTAACCAAGATTCTCTGCCACAAGTATGACTTTAATTCGTTTCGGCTGGGTACTGCGTCTTGTGACTACAATCTGGCTGCAGATGCTGTCCTGAGAATAACAGTCGCCGCATTTGCCCGTAACGGAGCAGGGAGTCTTGCGGTTCAAACGTAAGGTGTTAGCGGGACAGGCTACATTTCGAATACGTCCTACGGCAGCAGGAACGTCGCAGACAAGTTTATTCATACCAACGATCACATAAACGTTCTGAGGACCGTGTAAAAGGCATGCAAGACGGTTGGCAGCACCATCAATATTCACCAGTTCGCCGTTTTCTGTAATGGCATTGCTGCTCATAAGGAATGCATCGGCCATAACCACTTTGGAATAGAATTCCCGATATTCTTCCGGTGAAACTTTGGAACGGTCGAGAAGCGTATAGTCACCGTTTTGAATCGCATCCATAAGTCCGCATTCTTTGATGGTTTCACTTCCGCCCCAACTTATTGTGGCTTTTTCGGGAAGGAGTGAGAGCACGAGTTCTACGGCTTCTTTGCTGCTTTCGCAGAAGTATCCTTCCATATTTCTTTTATCCAGTTCTTTGATAATGGATTTTGCAGTCAAAGCAAATCCCTCTTGTTGCTTGGTCATATTGTATCCTCCGTAATGATGATTGATAAACGTATATACTTTGCCTTGTGACAATGAAATCTTTATTGGTCACTTAGGGCGTTAACGTACGCATATATTATAACATTTCATAGTGTGGAATTGAAGAAAAAACTTGAATATATGTTTTAAAAAGGGGGGATGGAACTGAAAATGAACCATTTATAACACGTGATAGGGTAAAAATATCATATTTATGCCATTTACAAAACAATAATCTGATAAAATGTGTAAAAATACATAAATTTTCAGAAAAATATAAAATAATTTGCAAAATTGTATTGACAAATCGGCTTTGACGGGTTATACTCAATACATAATAAAACTTTAGATAGATATCCTAAAGAAAAGGAGGTACGGACCACCCGAAACGTAAGTTAAATTCCCTGAAGTTTCAGGTACAAGACAAAACAGAACGGAGTATTCCGGAGCACATCTGATAAGTGGTGAGAGAGCATCGGAGGAAATGCCCGCCACAGTATAATCAATACGAAGGAAAGAGTGGAAGGAATGCAGAAGAGAATTGGAGGTATGGTCCAATGGATCAAATAGTTGAGTAGGAAGCCCTGTGATCGAAATAGCGACGCAGGGTTTCTTACATTTTAAAAATTTTTAAAAAAAGTTGTTGACAATTTATTTTACTTATAGTAATATAACTATTGTTCGCGGCAGACAGCACGAACGTAAACAGAATATGCGATAGTGGCGTAGTTGGTAACGCGCGACCTTGCCAAGGTCGAGACCGCGGGTTCGAGCCCCGTCTATCGCTCTAGAGAAACCCTTGATTTTCAAGGGTTTTTTCTTTGTTATGACAGATATATTCTTGCAAATAAATTGAGAAAAGTTTTGTTTTATAAATTGTATATAAAGAATGATTCCGAGGAGAAACGAATGAAAAATATTTTGAAAATCCTCAAGATATGGCCTATATTTTTAATTGGTCCGATGCGGAATTTCTTTTGCCGGCAAGCGGCGAATATGTTTTTACGGCATGGGTTTTGGCCAGAGATGCTACCAACGGTTTTGCCGAAATCGGAACAAGTCCTGCGGTTTCGATTACTTTTAACTATATAAAAGCAGATGAAAGTACCAATTGGGGACCGGGACTTCCGAACACTACCGTAGAAGTCTATGATTTGGGGCAGATACAAGGGAAGGATAAGACCATTGTAGTTGAGGAAGAGGAAAGTGTTTCAGAAGAGGAAGTGCTACCGGATGAAAATGTCATAACATCGGAAGGTGAATCGGGTGATGTGTTGCTTCAGGAAGAGAATGATACATTACAGGAAGCGGGCAATTCTGAGAATGTTGTGCCGGAGGGTGTTGCGGATGTGCAAAAGAACCCTTCTCTCCTGTTGTGGGGAAGCATTGGCACCGCAATCGTAATCATTGTATGGGCTGTGGTTGTTTTTATGAAAAGAAAAAAGAAATCGTAAATTTTATATACAGAATCTGCCAGCAAAAGCACCTTGACAAAGGTGCTTTTTTTTATAAAAATGGAAAAGATAATACAGATGATAAACAAAAAGAAGGGTAATGATTATGTCTGAAAATAATGATTTAAACACAAAGCCGGATATGTTCCGTTTGGTTGCGTACGGGCTTGGAACCGTTATTGTGTTGATTTGTGCGATTATTATGGCAACAATTCTTGTAAATAAAATAAAAGAAAATCAAAGCGGGGAATCTGTCGGTTTGGAATATGAATCCGTACAGGAATTGATAAGCGTTGAGTTTGAAGTGGTGAGCGAAAACGAGTCGCCGGATGATACAGGGGAGGAAGTATCTGTTACTGAGTCCGAACAGGAGAAACTTGTTGCAAACTGGGAGAGTCTTGCGGCTGGAACGATTATTGAGGCAGAAGATATTGATTGGAACAATCTTTCGCAATATTTTGTTGCCTATGAAATTTCTGATGAAGTATATAATTATATCAATGAAAAATCCTTTCGAGAGAACGAAAATGTTGCATTGTCGGATTTGCGGTATATGAAAGTGTTGCATTATAATTTTGAACATGATTTACAGGTTGGCGAGTTGATTGTGGCGGCTGAGTTACAGGAAGACTATATCGGTATTTTTACGGAATTGTTTGAGGCCGAGTATGAAATTCAGTCCTTGTACCTGCCGGACCGGTATTGGACCGGAGATCCTACGGATACGGACACAGCGTCTATTGATGAGAATAATTCATCCTGTTTTATGTACCGGCCGGCTACCGGTTCGTCCAAACTTTCCAAACATTCTTACGGAAGAGCAATTGATATCAATCCGCAACAGAATCCGTATGTAAGTTATCGCACCGGAAGTCCTGTTTGGGACCATGAAAATGCCAATGACTATATTGACCGCACTACGGGTCTGCCGCATATGATAACGGAAGAGGATGTCTGCTATCAGATTTTTATAAAATATGGTTTTGAATGGGGCGGAGCCTGGGACAACGTTAAAGATTATCAGCATTTTGAAAAGTAATTGTGCAACCTGTGGTTGCATAATTTTACAATAATGCTAGTGTCAGTTGGTAGAATACTTCCTACAAATACGGTAATATGTAGGAAAAGGAGGAAATGTATGCTAAGTGAGAATATTCAAACATTACGTAAAATAAATGAGATGTCACAGGAACAGGTGGCAGAGGCACTGGGCGTATCCCGACAGGCTGTAGCCAAGTGGGAGTCAGGGGAAGCGCAGCCGGATTTAACCAAGTGTGCAGCACTGGCAAAACTATTTGATATTACTTTGGATGAACTGGTAAATTATGATGCCGCAAATTCATCAGGCATACCTATTGCGCCAAAAGGAAAGTATATGTTTGGTATGGTTTCCGTAGGAGATAAAGGTCAGATTGTTATTCCTGCCAAAGCAAGAAAGGTATTCGATATCAAGCCGGGCGATAAAATGATTGTTTTGGGCGATATAGAGCAGGGACTCGCTATGATAAAAGCAGATTTTATTACTGATTTTTTTAATAAAATGAACAGGAAGGATAAAAAATGATAACCGAAAATAAAAATACCGATACATATGAGATAATCAAAAATGCAGAGCAGAAAAAGTCTGTAACCAGACAACATTACATAGACAATATACGCTGGACAATCGTGGTATTGGTCATTGTATATCATGCGATTTATATGTTTAACAGCCTTGGAATTATTACGAACCTGGCAGAGCCGGGAATTCCTGAAATGGATTTTTTAAGCGCAATTGTATATCCGTGGTTTATGGTACTGCTTTTTGTAGTAGCAGGTATGAGTGCAAGGTATTCACTTGAAAAACGCGATGGTAAAGCATTTGCCAAAGACAGAATTTTTAAACTGTTAATTCCTTCTTTCGCCATTATTTTAATCTTTGGGTGGGTAAACGGCTGGATTACGGATTTGGAAATTGATATGTTTAAGGATGCGCCTGTGGCGGTTCCAGGCATTATAAAATTCGCCATTTATTGTTTATCGGGCATTGGTCCTATGTGGTTTGCAAGGGAACTGTTCTTTGCATCCATGCTTCTTTTATTGATTCGCAAAATTGATAAAAAGGACAAACTTTACGAGTGGGGCGGAAAGGCAAACATTATCGTATTGATTGCTTTGTTTATAGCAGTTTGGATCAGCAGTTTTCTTTTTAACACACCAATTATTGAAGTGTATCGTAACGGTATTTATTTCTTTACATTCTTCCTGGGTTATTATGTGTTCTCACACGAAGAAGTAACGGACAGACTCGTAAAATGGAACATACCGCTTTTGATTGCAGCAGTTCTTTCAGGTGTAGGATATGGTCTTCTGTTTTACGGGGAAAACTACACTACCAAAGAGTGCCTAAGACATATTGTAACCAATCTTTATTGCTGGTTGTCCGTTTTGGCAATCATCGGATGTTTCAAAGCGTGGTTCAATAAAACCAATGCATTTGCAACGTACATGACCAAAGCAAATTTTGCTTTTTATGTGTTACATTATACCGTAATGCTGGTATATGCATATTTGTGGGTGCGTAATACAGAGTTCCCTCTGATTTGGCATTATATTGTACCTTTGGTTGCAACTTTTATAACGTTGCCGATTTTATATGAAATTATAAAACGAATTCCGGTATTGCGTTTCTTGATTTTGGGAATGACAAAAACCAAAAAGAAGGCAGAGGTAAAAGAAGATAAGGCCTCATAAAATAGGTATGAAACCGTGAAATGTTTAAGAGAAAAGAGAAGCCCTTTTATAAGATTTCGGTCTTATAAAAGGGCTTTATTTTTATTAATATGCTACGTGATATGTATTTTCTACCATTTCGAATAAATCATAATGATCTGAAGTGAATTCAACGGACACATAATGAATATAATCATCTTCCGGACTGTCTAAAAACCAGATTACAAGGAAGATATCGTCGGCGGGATAGTAGCCGTAAATCTGATATGCTTCACAACCGTCCAGTTCAACCATTGCGCCGGTAACGGAAGAAGAATCCATTGCGGTATCCTGTTGGAAGTTCTGTAACATTGCCTGAGCACATGTTTCAGCAGTTAAATCAGTGTTGTCATAATATGTTAAGGTTACAATATTCGTAACGCTTGAATCGCAATACTGAATTGTTTCAGCAGTTGTAGCGGGATCTGTAAATGAATAATAATCTGCAGGAACATCTACATAGCCGGTTGCAGCGGAACCAATACGTTGTGTATCTTCGGAAGGTGCGCCGGTTGAATGAGTATCTTCATAGGTGTAGAAAGAAACCATTTCCTGAGTGGACATATTCAATAAGTCATATAAAACCGTACCATCTTCTTTGTACTCAAATCCTAAATAAGCAATGATATCTTCTTCGTAAGGTCCAACATAGGTATCGTTTTCGTAAACTTCCACATCCTCAAATACAATACAGAAGTATCTTTCGCCTTCATAAAGTTCGCCGATGGACTCGCGCTGTTCGGATTCTGTCAAACCGAACTCAGCCAAATCGTTGGCAATATACTGAATGGCGTCTTCATTATAATATTGGGCAAATGAAGCCACGTAATAATTTGTTGCATCTTCATAAAGTACTGCATAAGAGTCAAAGAAGAGCCACATTGCATCTTCGTCTTCATATCCGAACCATACTGCTGAAGCATCATATTCATCAAGCGGATCTTCAGAGGATTCTTCGGAGTTTCCCATATTTGAGAAGTCGTCAAAATCAAATTGGAAATCGGAAGTCTCTTCTGTTGGTCTTTCGGAAGGTTCTGTTGTAATAACAGAAGTGGGACCGTCGGCCCCGCCGTTTGTGTTGTTTTGCATCATATTCTGTGCGAGATTAAAAGGAAAGCATCCGCTTAAGGAAACCATTAAAATGGCACAGGAAAGAACTGCAAAAATCTTTTGTGTTTTCATTTCATTCTCCTTTTACATATGTTAAAATTGTTCTATCCTGATAATTCTAGCAGAATATATACAAAAATGAAAGCATTATTTCTGTAAGCGGGTATAATGAAACATATGACAAAAAACAAATGTATTGAGGTAAGAAAGGGGAAGGTTAAAATGGTTGATGTAAAAGGTAAATGGGCCTTGATTACAGGTGCAGCAAGAGGAATCGGATATTTGTCGGCGCTTTTTATGGCGGAGAGAGGCTGCAACTTGATTTTGCACAGCAGAAATTTGGAACATACCAAGAAGATTGTGGAAGAGTGTGAGGCTTATGGTGTGAAGGTGTTTGCGGTTTCAGCGGAACTGGTGAATCCGGACAGTGTAAAAGCAATGCTTGCGGAAATTGATAAGTTGGGCGTGGACGTGGATATCGTGTTAAACAATGCAGGAATGCAGATTGCATACCGCACCGAATATTTTGAAACTCCCGTATCGGATTATACGGATAGTTTCCTAATCAATACGATTGCACCGGCGTTGATTTGTTATCATTTTATGCCGAAGATGAAAGAGAAAGGCTTTGGCCGTATTGTAAATACTACAAGCGGTATCCGCTTGGACCCTTATCAGGCCGGATATTCTGCAAGTAAAGCAGCTTTAAATAAAATAACTGTAGACTTAGGCTATACCGTGGATGGAACTGACGTTATTTTAAGTTTGGCAGACCCCGGATGGTGCCGTACCGACCTCGGCGGAGATAAGGCACCGAATTCACCCGAAAGTGCATTGCCCGGCGTATTGGTTGGTGCTTTCGTAGATGATCAAAAGTCCGGCAGATTATTCTCGGCGCAGGATTTTGCGGGAATGAATTTGGAAGATGCCGTAAAAATGGCGGAAGATAAGGTTCAGCCTTTAGAGTCGTATGCTGACTAGAAGGCATTAGAAATTATATTTTATAAAATAGAAGAAAATAAAGCAGTTTCAGTCTTGAAAACATTGACCGAAACTGCTTTTAATGTTATATTAGTAATTGGACGCTTTAAAGCGTTAAATTGACAAAAGCAAAATTTGGAAGGGGATTAAAAATGCCTATTACAGAATTTTTGGAGAGAAATGCGAGAGAGTTTCCCAATGACGTATGTCTTGTGGAAATGAATCCCGAAATAAAAGAAGACCGTCGCGTAACCTGGAAGGAATATGAACTGATTGAACCCAGTGCCAAAACCAGTTACAGACGCGAAATTACCTGGAGTGTTTTCAACGAGAAGGCGAATCGTTTTGCAAACCTTTTGATTCAGAGAGGAATCCAGAAGGGTGATAAGGTAGCGATTCTTATGATGAACTGCCTTGAGTGGTTGCCGATTTACTTCGGTATATTGAAAACCGGTGCTTTGGCAGTGCCTTTGAACTTCCGTTATTCTTCCGATGAAATCGAGTACTGCGTCAATTTGGCAGAGGTTGATATTCTGGTATTCGGACCTTCTTTTATCGGTCGTGTAGAAGAAATTGCGGACCGCATCAGCAAGGGAAGATTATTAATGTATGTTGGTGAAGGTTGCCCCAGTTTTGCGGATGATTACAATTCACTTGCGGCAAATTGTTCCAGCCAGAGCCCTGACATTGCAATCGATGATCAGGATTATGCGGCAATTTATTTCTCTTCGGGAACCACAGGCTTCCCCAAAGCGATTTTACATAAACACGAAAGTCTGGTGCATTCCTGCAAGGTAGAGCAGAATCACCACGGACAGCAGAAGGATGACGTATTTTTATGTATTCCGCCTTTGTATCATACCGGTGCGAAGATGCATTGGTTCGGAAGTCTTTTATCCGGAAGCAAAGCAATCCTTTTAAAAGGAACCAAGCCGGAATTCATCCTGGATGCGGTATCCAAAGAAAAATGTACCATTGTATGGTTGTTAGTGCCTTGGGCGCAGGAAATCTTAGAAGCCATCGAGAGCGGTAAAGTGAATTTGGATGACTACGAGTTAGACCAGTGGAGACTGATGCATATCGGTGCACAGCCTGTACCCCAGAGTTTGATTAAGAAGTGGAAGAGCATCTTCCCGAACCATGATTATGATACCAACTATGGTTTGTCAGAATCTATCGGACCGGGTTGCGTACATCTCGGTGTTGAGAATATACATAAGGTAGGCGCCATCGGTAAGGCAGGCTACGGCTGGGAAGTAAAAATTGTGGATGAGAACCGCAATACCGTAGCGAAGGGCGAAGTTGGTGAACTTGCAGTCAAAGGCCCCGGTGTTATGACCTGCTACTACAGAGATGAAAAGGCAACCAATGAAGTATTGGCAGACGGCTGGTTATTTACCGGTGATATGGCGCAGGAAGACGAAGACGGTTTTATCTTCCTTGTAGACCGTAAGAAAGACGTTATCATCAGCGGTGGTGAGAATCTCTACCCCGTACAGATTGAAGACTTTATCCGTACCAATGATAAGGTACATGACGTAGCGGTAATCGGTTTGCCGGATAAGCG
This sequence comes from Lachnospiraceae bacterium, assembly GCA_045578965.1. GTDB lineage: Bacteria > Bacillota > Clostridia > Lachnospirales > Lachnospiraceae > UBA3766. The sequence goes on from JAZNLG010000191.1 coordinate 11,561, forward strand.
TCTCGGTGAAATTGCAGCAGCTATCATTGAATTAAAAGAAGGTATGGAAATGACCACGGAAGAAATGGATGAATTCTGTTTAGGTCTTCCCAGATACAAGAGACCCAAGACCATTATTTTTGCGGATATCCCCAGAAATCCGACGGGTAAAATCGAGAAGCCGAAGCTTCGTGAGAAGTACGGCGCAGGCAAGTTGATTGCAGATCAGAACAACGGTTAATTGTTAGGACAGCAGAAATGCCGGTGTCGAAACAATTATTACAGTACAGAAAGGAAATATACAATGAGCGAAGTAAAAATTATGTTAGGTAATGAGGCCATTGCCAGAGGTGCTTTTGAAGCAGGCGTGAAAGTGTCTGCGGCATATCCCGGCACACCCAGTACCGAAATTAGTGAAAATATCGTAAAATATCCCGAGATTTACGCAGAATGGTCACCCAATGAGAAGGTAGCAATGGAAGTGGCTATCGGCGCCTCCATCAGTGGCGTAAGAGCTATGGCATCTATGAAGCACGTTGGTGTTAACGTGGCTTCTGACCCCCTTTACACAATCTCTTACGGCGGTGTAAACGGCGGACTTGTTCTTGTGGCAGCAGATGACCCCGGTCTCTATTCTTCGCAGAATGAGCAGGATTCCAGATGCGTGGCAAGAGCGGCTATGGTGCCTGTTTTAGAGCCTTCTGACTCACAGGAAGCCAAAGATTTTATGAAGTATGCGTTTGATTTGTCTGAGAAATATGACACCCCGGTTATGGTTCGTACCACAACGCGTTTGTCACATTCCCAGGGACCCGTTACTTTGGAAGAACGTTGCGAGCCCGTAGACATTACTTACGAGAGAAATGTAAGCAAGTTTGTTATGATGCCCGGTAATGCAAAGGGGAGACATGTGTACGTAGAACAGCGTTTGAAGGCTATGGCGGAAGACGG
>JAZNLG010000192.1:0-13343 GCA_045578965.1 Lachnospiraceae bacterium
CATCTTGTAAAAATGAAATGATTTCTGCGGAAGAATATGAGAAGACTGCCATGGGTAACTGGATGAATCAGAGAATTGCCCACGTTTACAAAGAAGTCGGATCGTAGCCATGTCGTTCTGTGAGCCAAGGAGTTGTCCTAATATGTTGTCTTCCTAAGACCGCTTGGCCTCCGACTTGTTATTTCATCTTGTAAAAATGAAATGATTTCTGCGGAAGAATATGAGAAGACTGCCATGGGTAACTGGATGAATCAGAGAATTGCCCACGTTTACAAAGAGTATCAGAAGACCTTAAAAAAGAACAATGCTTTGGATTTTGATGACTTATTGTTAAAAACCGTGGATTTGTTCCGATACTGTCCGGATGTTCTGGAAAACTATCAGAACCGCTTTCTGTATATTATGGTGGATGAGTATCAGGATACCAATACGGTACAGTTTGAGATGATTCGTCTTCTTGCGCAGAAGAACCGTAACCTCTGTGTAGTAGGAGATGATGACCAGTCTATTTATAAATTCCGCGGTGCCAATATTCGTAATATTCTGGATTTTGAGTTTCATTATCCGGAGGCAACTGTAATTAAATTGGAGCAGAATTACCGTTCCACCAAAAACATTCTGGATGCGGCAAATGGTGTTATCAGCCATAACAAAGGTCGTAAGGTCAAAGCACTTTGGTCGGAACGCGGAGAAGGCAAAAAGATTCGTTTCCGCCAGTTTGATAATGCCTATGAAGAGGCGCAATATATCTGTGATGATATCCGACATAAAGTACATATGAAGGATGTGAATTACAAGGATTGTGCGGTACTGTATCGTACCAATGCCCAGTCGCGAACTATTGAAGAGCAGTTTGTAAGAGATAATATTGCGTATCGTCTGGTAGGAGGAACCAACTTTTACGGACGTAAGGAAATTAAGGATGTACTTGCCTATTTGAAGACCGTGGAGAGCGGTCGGGATGATTTGTCGGTAAAAAGAATTATCAACGTACCCAAAAGAGGTATCGGTGCTACCAGTCTTGAGAAAGCAGAGCGCTTTGCTTCTGAGCAGGAAATCAGTCTGTTTGATGCACTGATAAGAGCAGATGAAATTCCGGGGCTTGGAAAGGCAGCAGAGAAGATGCATTCTTTTGCAAGTATGATACGAACGTTCCGTACAAAATCGGTGGAAGGATATTATGATGATTTGCCGGAATTGATTGATGATGTAATCAAAGGTACCGGTTATTTAGAGGATTGGGAGAATTCCGATGATGAAGATGCAGAAGAGCGTATTCAAAATATAGATGAATTGATTACCAAGGCAGCGGCATTTGAAGAAAAATATGCAGCAGAGAATCCGGAGGCGGAAAAAGGACCTTCGCTGCAGGATTTTTTGACGGAAGTATCGCTGGTTGCGGATATTGACAGTGTGGACAGCAGTAATGATAGGGTATTATTAATGACGATTCACAGTGCCAAAGGTCTGGAATTCTCACAGGTGTATTTAACCGGCATGGAGGACGGATTGTTCCCCGGTTATGCGGCGCTTAGTGCGGAAGATGACGAGGAGATGGAAGAAGAGAGACGACTTGCTTACGTAGGTATTACCAGAGCCAAAGATGAATTGACGGTTACCTGTGCCAAAGCGCGTATGCTTCGTGGTGAGACCCAGTATAATCCGGTTAGTACTTTTGTCAGAGAGATTCCGCAGGAACTGGTAGAAGGAAGTTTACCTAAGAAACGCATATCTTTTGAAGAACCGGTAAGCCAATCATCCATTAATATTATGAAGACGGCACCTTTTAGCGGTTTTGCACCGAACGGTATGGCAAAACCGAAAGCAAGGATGGCACAACCGGCAGTAAAACCTTATGCCGGAGCCAATGGATTGGCCGGACTTACAAAAGGAAGTCAGATGAACAGTGCTTCTGTAGATTACGGTGTAGGCGACCGCGTAAGACATATTAAATTCGGCGATGGCGTAGTGGAGAGCATTGAAGCCGGAGAAGGAACTACTTTGGTAACCGTTATCTTTGATAAGGCAGGGCAGAGGGTATTGAATGCGGCATTTGCAAGACTGCAGAAAATTTAAATTTCAGATATTACAAAGGAATGCCAAAACAAACTGCAATATTTGCAGAAGAACCGGAAAGAATTATTTTATATTATTTTCCTAAATTTGTATAAAATTCTAAATTTAGGGATAGTAAAATTATGGATTTCGTGGTATTCTATTTATAGGTTTAGAAAAGACAATCAATTGTTAAAAGGGAGGTTTTCGCTATGAAAAAAATCGAAGAACTTTTAGAAACAGTAAAATTAAACGAACTTCTCAACAGAAAAGAGAAGGAGCAGGATGAAAAAGTAAAGAGAACGATTATTTGGGTTTTGGCAATTATCGGTGCTGTTGCAGCAATCGCAGGTATTGCATATCTTGTATATCGTTATCTTACACCTGATTATTTAGAAGATTTTGATGACGATTTCGACGATGATTTTGATGATGATTTCTTTGATGATGAAGAAGCAATCGAAATTAAAGCAGAAGAAAAATAAGAATAAGAAATTATAAAACGGGATGTGTCAAAGCATCCCGCTTTTGTGTATAGGAGTAAAATGAAAAAAGGCGATATTGTACAGGGATATGTAGAAAAATGTGATTTCCCGAATAAAGGTAAGGTAATTGTAAAAGATGAAAATGGCGAGAATTTAGTAACGGTCAAAAATGCATTGCCGGGACAGTCCATATCCTGCATGATTAACAAAAAGAAGCACGGTAAAGTGGAAGGACGTTTGCTTGAAGTGGTAGTACCTGCCGAATGCGAGACGAAGGCTCCCTGTCCCCATGCCGGAATCTGTGGTGGATGTCTTTATCAGACCTATCCTTATGAGGAACAGTTAAAAATAAAACGCAGTCAGGTAGAAGACCTGATTCGTCCGGTATATGAGCAGTTTAATACTTCTGATAGAAGTTTTGAGGAAGTGTTTGAGGGTATCAAAGCAAGTCCGGTCAGTGAAGGATATCGTAATAAAATGGAGTTTTCCTTCGGTGATGAATACAAAGGCGGCCCTCTTTCATTGGGTATGCATAAAAGAGGCAGTTTTTATGATATTGTGTCCGTAACGGATTGTCGCATTGTAGATGAGGATTACAGACAGATTCTTCGCGCTACAAGAGACTATTTTACCAAGGAGGCATTGCCCTTTTTTCATCGCTTGAGTCATCAGGGATATTTGCGTCATTTATTGGTTCGTAAAGCAGTAAAAACAGGTGAGATTTTAATTGGTCTGATTACCACAAGTCAGCAGAAAGCAGAGTTACAACCTTATGTGGATACTATTCTCGCTTTACCATTGCAAGGTAAAATTGCAGGTATTGTACATACGGTAAACGATTCTGTTGCGGATGTGGTAAAGAATGAAGGAACCACACTTTTATATGGCAAAGATTACTTTTTTGAGGAGTTATTGGGGCTTCGGTTTAAGATTACCCAGTTCTCCTTCTTCCAGACGAACAGTCTTGGTGCGGAGGTACTGTACGATACGACCAGAAGTTATCTTGGCACGATGGAAAAAGAGAATCCTACGGTGTTTGATTTATATAGCGGAACCGGAACCATTGCCCAGTTGTTAGCGCCGGTAGCCGGTAAAGTGGTAGGCGTGGAAATTGTGGAAGAGGCAGTGGAAGCGGCCAAAGAAAATGCAGCATTAAACGGTTTGAGTAATTGTGAATTTATTGCCGGAGATGTTTTAAAAGTATTGGATGATATTGAGGTGCTGCCGGATTATATTATTCTGGATCCGCCCCGAGACGGAATTCATCCCAAGGCACTGCAGAAGATAATTTCATACGGTGTGGACAGGATTGTATATGTATCCTGTAAACCTACAAGTCTTGCAAGAGATTTGGAAGCGTTATTGCAGGGCGGATATACCTTGGAGAAGATGTGTTGCGTGGATATGTTCCCGAATACGGCCAATGTTGAGACGGTAGTTCTGTTGGGCAGGAAGTAAGTCCTTGATCATATCAATGTGTGTTAAAACGGATGGACAGTGATAATCTGAGGGATTATAAGCATAAGTAATTAAAATAGCACATATTGCTTTTATACGAGCAATATGTGCTATAAAAATTTATAATCTATGCAAGACAAACGATAATAATATTTACAATTCTTCGCCGGAAAGCATAATATAGCCAGCTACGGTTCTTGCCAGAAAATACATCATAGCTTCCTCATCATCCTGCCATATACGTCTTGTATATGGCTCTGCACACATAAGATAGCCATAGGTTCTATCTAATAATCCAACTCTTACTATGAGTATGGAAGATACATCTTGGCGAAGGCAATAATTATATAAACTTGGAGCCTTATCTATAAATTCGTCAACCTCGTTGGTGGCATATGTGTTATTAACAACAATTTTATCCAAATCTGATATGATTCCAAAGGTATCATCACTGCCAATTTTCTTAACAACGGAGTCTTTGCCCAGATAATATAAATTATCAACACGTAAATCATCGCACATAATACTGAGAATACTCTCAAGTTTTCCGTGTAATCCCTGACTGGCATCAAATCTTAAGGTAATATCATTAAAAATAACATTTAAGCCTCTTCTGGCAAGTTGCTTTATTTGAATGTCTTTATGTTTTTCTTCAACATATATGATATAGCAATTTCTTCCCTTTGTCTTGCCTCTATACAAAGTCTTGTCAATAAGACCAAACAAAGAGTCGTAGTCTGATGCGTCCTTTGGAAATGTTGCACTGCCTATGGTTCCTGTGATAAATGGCTCGCATGTTTCAAGCACTATATTTTTGCGAAGAACATTATAATTTGCATACATTTCACCGTAAAAGTTTTTTATGGAAGTATAGTCCAAATCTCTAAGATTAACAATCAAAAATTCATCTCCGCCGAATCTGCCGGCAACGCCATAATCACTTAAATATCTGGTAATATCTGTTGCAAATCCAACCAATACACCGTCGCCGATTTTGTGCCCCTGTGTATCATTAATATACTTAAAGTTATCCAAATCAAGTAAGGCTAAGGTAAATGGAATATTTTGGTCAATCAGATAATGAATAAATCCAATGATATAACTTCTGGATACCAGACCTGTTAAGGAGTCTACAACCGTAGACATATCCTTGTGCTTAAGAATCTCTCTGAAATATGGAAATTGTTCTAAAATTTCTTTCGTGTACATATAACGCCTCCGAGATACATTATGATCAAACCCAAAATACAATTATAATTTTTAAAAAAGTTTTACGTAATAGCAATATAAAAAATATACAATTTATACAATATTGACAGTTGCTCGTTATTATTTAATATTTTAACAGAATCGTTTAAGAAAAACAAGACGACACACAATATGTTTCGTATATTAAACTCTGTCAGAGCCCTATTTTTTGTTCAAAAATGATATGGTATTTTGTGGTCAAAGTAAATTGCAGTTGGTGTGTTCCGGATGTTACAAATAATGATGTTGACTTTTTTTGAAATGCGTTATTTAATGTAAGTGATAAGCAGATCATATTCCGCCGGAACAATTGAATAATCTTTGTATAACGAAGTAACATACGAACAGATAAAGGCATAAGAATGCCGCAACTACTGTAATTACAGTGGTTGCGGCATTTTGTTTGTTGTGGCAACGAGACGGGCAACTGTCGTGCATACGCGAATGGGCATTTGCCGACTGATAATCAGAGCGAGGTCCGTAAAGCGTATCTCAACTCTGTAAAAAAATATCGGAAGAGAGGTCATGATGTGAGGATATTTGTCGTGAATCAAACCTATGAAAAAGCCGAAATGTATGAACAAATGTTAAAAGCAAATGATATTGATGTGAGAGAATGCGATGATGTTTGGAAGGCTTTGAAAGAGGCACAAAATTTTACTGAAGATAAAATATCCGTAATTATTGTAAATGCTGCAGAAGAAAAAGTTAAGAAAGAAAAAGTATGTAAAAAGCAAAAAAGCAATCCACTTTTGCAAGTGCAAACCTTTGGTAATTTTGAAGTTTTTTATGAAGGACAACCTGTTCGTTTTCAACGTAAGAAGTCAAAAGAATTATTGGCATATCTAATTGACAGAAGAGGTGCCATGGTCACTACTGCTGAAGCTTGTGCTGTGTTATGGGAAGATAAAGAATATAATTTCTCCTTGCAGCGTCAATTTCAAACCATAGTATCTGACTTAATGAAGAGTCTTAGAAAATATGAATGTGCGTATATCGTACATCGCAGGCGAAACGGTTTGGCAATCGATGTTTCGGAATTGGAGTGTGATATTTATAAACTTTTGGCAGGAGATAAAAATGCTGCTATTCAATACAATGGAGAATATATGAGTAATTACAGTTGGGCGGAAATGACGGCAGGGTTTTTGGCACAGAAATACGGAAGTGGTGCGAAGAACCATAGGAATTAAAAGTATGAAAAAAATGTCGATTTTATAAAAAATCGGTAATTTGGTGTAGAAATGGTGTAGTTTATGTTGTATAGTTTAAATACATTAGAATTAATGTAAATACAAAAGAACAGAAGAGTACTGAAGAAGGAAAGACATACATAAGAGGAACTGTAAGATACTAAAGATAAAATTTAACCTGACATACACTAGAGGAATGGTAAAAATGTACCTATCCCCCGTTAGAGATACGGAAGATAAAGTTCATAGAGATGTCCTAAAAGGAAAGAAAAGGAGTTTTGACAAAATTGGCACATAGCCTGCTTGTCGAAACTCCTTTTTAATATTCTTTTAAGCGCAAGAATAATATAAACTGTACTGCGACAATTACATATTGTCTTCCTGTTGTTGTAACATTTCCTGTGGAAAGCGAGGATAGATTTGATTTTTAATATCCTGCATTTTAGAGTCCATATCCGCAATTGTAGTAGCACATTCCAAAAGTTGTGCACTAATGGAAGCACTGTCAATTTGAGATAAATCTTTTTTGTATTTTAATTCATGTTCAAGGCTGGCCCAAAAATCCATTGCGATGGTACGAAGTTGCACTTCCACCTTGAGGAATTCTTTACCTTCCGAAAAGAATACCGGTGTTTCTACAATCATATGATAACTGCGATAACCGTTTGGTTTGGGTTCGCGAATATAGTCTTTGTAACTGATTAAGCGGATGTCGTCCTGTTTTAAAAGCATATCCGCAATTTCATAAATGTCATCCACGAAGTCGCAAATTACTCTGACACCGGCAACGTCATTTAATTCATTCTGCATATTTTCCAATGTAAAAGCGAGGCCCTTACGCTGTAACTTATCAATGATACTTTTGGGATTCTTAATACGTGATTTAATGGCATGTATGGGATTTCTTTTACTTTTAATTGAAAGTTCTTCATTTAAAACTTCAAATTTCGTACGTACTTCTTTGATTGCACAGCCGTATTTGGTTACTAATTGCTGGAATTGTTCCATAGAATTTGCCATAGCTTCCTGAACGGCGTATTGCTGAAATTGTTCATATAAAAAGATTTTATCATCTTGTTGCATAGTGAATACCCCCTAATATATTTTTACACATAAAATAATGAATCCGAAAGAGTTATTAAATGATATCAAGTCATATTAAAAAATTAAATTTCGCTATGTTTTTCATATGATTTGTATAATTCGTAAGCAAAATCCACATACTGACAACTACATGGAAAACGCAAAAATGCCGGATTTAAGTCCATAACACGAACCCGGTCCAAAGCATCGGCATCTTTTAGCATACGGGCGATATTAAGAGCACGTTGCCGGTCATGAATGCCAAAGTTACGGATGGTTTCTTCCATCAGCACGTCATTAATGGAATGGGCATAGATGGCTGCCTGAACAATTGCCATATCTTCTGTAGGTAAGGTAATAACCTGAGGCAGTTTTTCACTGGAGCGTCTGCCGTGATCATCGTCCAGAGAATCATCCCGGCGACCTATGTCATGGTAAGAGCAGGCGGTTAGCAAAAGACGGGTATCGGCTTCGTTGCATTGGTTTCCCATGGCAATCAGGCCACCGAACAGAAGTACACGCTCAATATGACCTATACCGTGTATGTGGCTTTGATATAGGCATTCTTTTTTCAACACTTTTACATAATATTCCCAAATCGGCCATAAATGCCAATTTTTGAGAGATTTTATTTCGTTACAAATGGAATTGTTCTCTTGTTGAAGTAAATTCAGTAATACCGACTCCAAAGATTACCTTCCTTTCTGTTTTGCCTGAAAATACTGTTAAAACATATAAAAATTTATAAAAAGATTATAACATATTTTCGAATGAAAATAAATCAACGAATCGTGAAATAATTGTTAATACATTGCGAACAAAAGGTGTTTGGAGACTGTACCAGGAGGTTGACTTTTTAGTACAGATTGTTATACTAAAAGGTGGTGTTTTAGGACAAAGAGAGGAGCAGAAATATGCTTGAATTAAGAAATGTATCCTATAGTGTGGAAGAGAATAATACACAGAAGGAAATTATCAAAAACATAAATGTAAAAATTAACGACGGATTCGTAGCAATCACCGGACCTAACGGTGGTGGTAAGTCCACTATGGCCAAGTTGATTGCGGGCATCATAAAACCTACATCGGGACAGATTCTTTTGGATGGAGAGGATATTACAGATGTATCCATTACGGACAGAGCCAAAATGGGCATCAGTTTTGCGTTTCAGCAGCCGGTACGTTTCAAAGGAATTACCGTAAAAGACTTGATTACTTTGGCTGCAGGTAAGAAAATTACCGTTACGGAAGCGTGCAAATATTTATCAGAAGTAGGACTTTGTGCAAAGGAATATATTAATCGTGAAGTAAATGCCAGTCTATCCGGCGGTGAATTAAAACGAATTGAAATTGCAATGATTATGGCCCGAGGTACGAAAGTTTCCGTATTTGATGAACCGGAAGCCGGAATCGATCTTTGGAGTTTTAAGAATCTGATTCAGGTATTTGAAAATATGCACGAAAAATTAGGCGGTTCCATCATTATTATTTCACACCAGGAGCGTATTTTAAATATTGCGGATGAAATCATTGTACTTGCCAATGGTGAAGTTTCGGCTCAAGGTAAAAAAGATGATGTTTTGCCCGGGCTTCTGTGTGGAGACATAGGGTGTAAAACGCTTATGGACAAAATGGAACAATAAACAATAACTTACAGAGTGTAAAGAATAGATTATTTTGACAGCAGGCATAACACATTATGCAAGCGGAAAGCAGGATAAAATGGACGCAATTCAGAAGAATTTATTAGAGCAGGTGGCAGACCTTCATGAAATCCCTACCGGGGCATATAATATACGTGCCAACGGCGGATTGGCAGGTCGCAATACGACTGCCAATATAGATATTATAACAAAAGAGGACAAGCCCGGTATTGATATTATCATTAAGCCCGGCACCAAGAAGGAAAGTCTTCATATTCCGGTGCTTTTAACCCAGACCGGTATTAAGGAATCCGTATACAATGATTTCTTAATCGGTGAAGATTGTGATGTAACCATTATTGCAGGTTGCGGCATTCATAATGGTGGCAAGGAGGGCACGGAGCATAGCGGTATTCACAGTTTTGTGGTAGGCAAAAACTCAAGAGTAAAATACGTAGAAAAGCATTACGGCAGTGGTGAAGGAACCGGAGAACGTGTTATGAATCCCACCACCATTATTGAGTTAAAAGAAGGTGCTTATCTTGAAATGGATACAGTGCAGATTAAAGGTGTGGATTCCACCAAGAGAACGACTAAAGCAACTTTGGGAGATAATGCTACATTGGTCATCAAGGAAAAAATTATGACTCACGGTAAGCAAACAGCGGAGACTGATTTTGAAGTAAATCTTGACGGAGAGAATTCCGGTGCAAATGTAATTTCACGTTCGGTAGCCAAGGATGATTCTTATCAGTTGTTTTTATCCAAAATCAACGGTAACAACAAATGTCACGGTCATACGGAATGCGATGCTATTATTATGGACAAAGCATGTGTACGTGCGGTACCTGAGATTACTGCAAATCATATCGATGCGAGTCTGATTCATGAAGCGGCTATCGGTAAAATTGCCGGAGAGCAATTGATTAAGTTAATGACATTGGGTCTGACCGAGGCAGAAGCAGAGGCACAGATTGTCAGCGGTTTCCTGAAATAGGAGAGCATATGAAAAAAGGAATGCAGGGGTTGTTGCTTGTTTTGCTTTTGACCATTGTTTTAACCGGTTGTAAAAGCCAAGAACGACCGGAAGAAAGTATCTCTGAAAGCGTAAAGCCTTCGGAAGAAGTAACAACGTCGGAGGAAAAGATGTTGACGGTTTTCGGTGAGATTGACCGGGAAGAATTGTTAGAAAATCTAAAATCTTCCGTTATACGTATTGAGGCGGATGCCACGGATGTGTCAGGGACTGCAATTACATTAGGCGGAAGCGGTGTGATAATCGATATTACGGATTCCTACATTGATATTGTAACCGCAAGTCATGTGGTGGAGCAGACAGCGAAACCGTTAGTATACTTTTATGGTGGCGGTATCGCATATGGCAGAGTTTTGGCGTATGGAAAGTATAGTGATGTGGCTTTTATCCGCGTGGAAGTTGATGATGTGTCAGAAAGTGTTATGGAAGTAATCAGTGAAGCACATACTGCCGATAATGAGGCATATTCATCGCTTGCAAATGGTGAAACGGTATATATGCTGGGTTCTGCCGTTCGGGTTGCGGAAGATGTGGTGCAGGGCACCGTAAAAGAGAAGGATGTGTTTGTTGCCCTGTTCCAAAACGAAATGCTTGTTTGCTATGGAGCAGTTACAGACGGTATGTCAGGCGGCGGTACTTTTGATGCAAAGGGCGATTTTATCGGTGTTCTAGTAGGAACCGATGATGTAGATGCCGTAAGTGTGGCAATTACGGATGTACTGTCAGAATACCGCAGTATTTCACAGTAAGAAAAATGTATTTTACGCAATATGCGCACAAATAAATCAAAGTCAAAGAAAGGAAGAAGATAAAATGACTAAGATTGATATTGTTTCCGGTTTCTTAGGCGCCGGAAAAACCACTTTTATACAGAAGATGTTAAAAGATGTTTTACATAAGGAGAAGGTTGTTTTAATTGAGAATGAATTCGGTGAAATCGGTATTGACGGCGGATTCTTAAAAGAGGCCGGCGTGGAAATCCGTGAAATGAATTCAGGCTGTATTTGCTGCTCTTTGGTAGGCGATTTTGGTACTGCCTTAAAAGAAGTAATCGCAACATATATTCCTGAGCGCGTTTTGATTGAGCCTTCAGGCGTTGGTAAATTATCGGATGTCATCAAAGCGGTGGCTGACTTGAATCAGGATGCCGAGATGGCAGATGTGAAGTTGAATTCGGCCGTTGCGGTAGTAGATGTTTCAAAGTGTAAAATGTACATCAAGAACTTTGGCGAGTTTTTTATCAACCAGATTGAAAACGCAGGTACCATTGTGTTGAGTCGTACACAGAATGTCAGCGAAGATAAGGTGCAGACTGCAGTAGAACTTTTAAGACAGCATAATGAAAAGGCAACGATTATCACTACGCCTTGGGACAGCATTGACGGTGCAAAGATTCTTGAGACAATGGAAGCAGGTAAGTCTTTGGAAGAAGAATTGATGGAAGAGATGAAGAAGCATCATCATGACCATCATCACCATGACCATGGCGAGGATTGCGATTGCGGATGTCATGACCACGACCACCATCATGAGCACCATCATCACGACCACGATGAGGATTGCGATTGCAGATGTCATGACCACGGCCATCATGATCACGACCATCACGAACACCACGATCATGATCATCACGAAAGCCATGAACATCACCACCATGACCATGATCACCATGAGCATCATCACCACGACCATGGCGAGGAATGCACTTGCGGATGTCATGACCATGACGGACATCATCATCACCATCATGCGGATGAAGTGTTTGCAAGCTGGGGATTTGAAACACCCAAGAGCTATACCAAGGATGAAATTGCAGACATTTTAGATGCATTGGAAGATGCCGGAAAGTACGGATTTGTATTGCGTGCCAAAGGTATGGTTCCCGATAAAGATGGCGGATTCATTTATTTTGACTATGTGCCCGATGAGAAGAATATCCGCAACGGTTCACCGGAAGTTACCGGTAAAATCTGCGTAATCGGCAGCAAAATTTCAGAAGACAATTTGAAAGCATTATTTGGAGTGTAAAATGAAAGCAGTATATATTATTAACGGTTTTTTGGAGAGCGGTAAAACAGAATTCATTCAGTTTACCATGCAGCAACCTTATTTTAAAAGCAAAGAAAAGACCTTACTTTTACTATGTGAAGAAGGCGAATTGGAATATGATGAGGCCCTTTTAAAAGAAACCAATACCGTAATGGAAATCATTGAACGTAAGGAAGATTTTAATGCTTCCAAATTGATGGAACTTGAGAAGAAGCACAGACCTGGACGTATTATCATTGAATACAACGGTATGTGGCCTTATAAGGATTTGAAGTTCCCCTGGCATTGGAAAATCGGTCAGCAAATTACCATCATCAACGCTCAGACATTCCCGATGTATTACACCAATATGCGCGGAATGATCGGTGATATGGTGCGTAAGTCGGAGTTGATTATTTTTAACCGTTGCGATGGCTTGACCAAGGAATTGCCTACCTATAAAAGAAATATGATGGCATTAAACCGCGAGGCAGAAATTGTATTTGAAGACAAAGACGGTGAAGTGACGGCAACGATGGAAGAAGAACTTCCTTATGATGTCAAAGCGGACCATATTGATTTGACGGAAGAAACCTATGGAATCTGGTTCTTTGATATGCTGGATATGCCGGAACGTTATGAAGGCAAGAGCGTAAGTTTCCTTGCAACTACGGTTCGTCCGAACGGATTCCCGAAGGGGCATTTTGTGCCCGGCAGACAGGCTATGACCTGTTGTGCGGATGACATTGCCTTCCTTGGCTTTGTGGCGAAATGGAAGGGCGCTGAAAACTTTGAAAACGGTACCTGGGTAAAAGTGACTGCGGTTGTGAAGTTTGAATACTGGGCAGATTATAACGGAGAAGGCCCTGTATTATATGCAACGGAAGTAGAGCCTGCGAAGGCACCGAAAGAAGAGATTATTAATCTCGTATAGTCAGATTAAAGTGAAAAGTAAAATATAAAAAAATAGTATGATGAAATGCATCGGAGAATATTTTCCGGTGCATTTGTATATACAGGGAAAAGAGTATTTTAATATTAAAATGTTTGCAAGGCATTTTTATGACCATCTATGTGTCAAAAACGACCACTTATGGAAAAAGTGTAGATAATA
>JAZNLG010000193.1:0-12987 GCA_045578965.1 Lachnospiraceae bacterium
ATTTTGATTATTATGTTTTTAATACAAGAAAAGCAGGTGAAGAGGCAGAACTTGTCAGACAGATAAGACAAATTTTTGATGATGAAAAACTCAGATTTTACTGTTGCGGCGGTTCGGGAACCTTTCGAAACATGCTGAATGGATTTGAGCGGTTTGATGATATGGAAATCGCTTTTTATCCGTGTGGAATTACGAATGATTTCATGAAAATATTTGGTAAAGATATGCCTGCTTTTACGGATATTCGTTCGTTGATTGAAGGCGAGGCCGTAAAAATAGATTATTTAAAAAGCAATAATGGCGTTATGCTAAATACACTTTCTTTCGGTGTGGATTCTAAAACTGTGGATATCATTAACAGAGTCAATTATTTACAGATTGTAAATGAAAATCTCCCGTATAATGTGGGGGTTATTTTTTCAATGCTTGGCTCGGATATGGGAGAATATATTATTGAACATGATAATGGCGTATATCGTGGAAAGTGTACGGAAGTTGTTTTCGGGAACGGAATTGTGTTTGGCGGAAATCTGCATTTTGTCGAACAGGTAAATGTGAAAGACGGAATCGGATGTTTGAGAGTATTATTCCCGAAAAGAGGTTTTGGACGTTTGAAAATGATGCTTAATGCGATTCATTCCAATTTCGCTAAATTAGATGCGATTTCAGAGGTTTCCATGACCCAAAAAGTATGTATCAGAAGAGCGGACGGAGCAGAAATTGCTGTGAATCAGGATGGTGAGATTGTAAGAGGCGTAAGAGAATGGACTGTTGAAATTGTTCCGAATGCGTTGCCTTTTGTCATCCCAAAGGGGGTAATGCTGCATGAATAATAAAATGAGTACAAAGAAAACTATAATATATATTATTTTTACAACGATTCTGTATCTCTTATCATTAGGAATGGGCATTTGGTTTCAGGAAGTAGAAGTATATTTCCTGTTTTTGTTATTGCCTATTGTTTTTACGCTTATTTTCAAGAATCATCGTTTATTCAATTGGCAAATAGTTGGCTTTATATTGATTTTATCTGTAACAACTATATTAAGATTCCCCGGAATTGATATACAGTTTGGGCGTAAAACATTTGTGATTTTCTGTTTCGTATATATTTTCATCTGTTTTTTCCTGAAGTATTTCATGAAAATTGTTCAGTTAAAAGAACAGGAATATATCGAAAAAGAGCAGAGCATTGATGATATGTCCAAAGTGGTTTACGCAAAATGTCTTGAAGCAAAAACTGCGAATCGTGCGAAATCGTTATTCATTTCACAGATGTCTCATGAAATCAGGACCCCAATTAATGCAATTATGGGAATGAATGAAATGATTATCAGAGAAAGTAAAGATGAGAATATTATTAATTATGCATCAACGGTTACTGCGTCATCCAAAGCATTGCTTTCTATTGTTAATGATGTTTTGGATATTTCCAAAATTGAAGCCGGTAAAATGGAAGTTGTGGAAGAACAATATGATGTCGCTGTTTTACTGACAGATGCCTTTGATATGATAAATAATCGTGTAAAGAGCAAAAATCTTTCATTTATAGTAAAGTGTGATGAAGATGTCCCGCGTTATTTATGGGGAGATTCTTTGAGAATCGGTCAGATATTAATGAATCTTCTGACAAATACGGTAAAATATACGCATAAAGGCGGAATTACTATGGCTGTTTCTGCACCGAGATCCGGAGATGGAGTATTTCTTACAATCGAAATCACAGATACCGGAATCGGAATTAAACCGGAAGATATGGACAAGTTGTTTGATAAATTCGAACGTTTGGAACTGAAAAGGAATCAGAATATCGAAGGCAGCGGACTTGGGCTTTTTGTAACCAAAAATCTGGTTGAGTTAATGGGTGGCACGATTAAGGTTAATAGTGTCTACGGAAAAGGTTCTACGTTTACTGTAATGATTCCGCAGAAAATGACGTCTTTCGAGCCGATTGGAGTATTTGAACCGGAATCTCACAGAAACAGTATAAATGATCAAAGCGCCCATGCCGAATTTATTGCAGAAGATGTTAAGATTCTGGCAGTTGATGATGTTGAAATGAATCTGGTTGTTTTGAAACATTTGTTAAAAAAGTATCAGATACAATTGGATTCCGTTATGAGCGGTGCGGCATGTCTTGAAAAAATAAAACAGGAAAAATATGATTTGATATTTTTAGACCATATGATGCCTGGGCTTGACGGAATTGAAACATTTAAATTAATGCAAAAGGATAAACAGAATCTGAATTATGACGTTCCTGTAATTATGCTTACCGCAAATGCAATTGTAGGGATGGAAAAAAAGTATTTGGAGGATGGTTTTTCCGGTTATTTGTCAAAACCGGTGCTTGTTCATGAATTAGAAGAAATCTTAACAACTTTTTTGCCCAAAGTGAAATTGAAAATAGAGGAAAAGGAACAAAAAGATATAATGGAACAGCATGTAAGCGGTTTGGAATATTTAAAACTTAATATTCCGGATATTGATATTGATTCGGCAATGAATCATTGTGCCGGTAATGAAGCGTTTTACATTGAGATGTTGAGTGAATTTGTTGAGAATAAACTGATTGATAAAATTCCGGAAATGTTTGAATGTAAAAATTGGCCTGAGTATACTATTCAGGTGCATTCGCTAAAAGGTCTGGCAAGAATGCTTGGATTAACAACTTTAGGAGAACTTGCCGAAATGCAACAATTTGCTGCGCAAAGCGGACAGGAGGAGTTGATTGTAGACAAGCATGATTTGCTTATGAAAACATACAAACAAATGATTGAAGTAATCAAAAAAGCAAAGCTTTAGGGATGTGTTTTTGAAGAGAGGGCAGAGTATGAAAAATGCATATCGAAAAATATGTTATGTCGGATTTGGCGTTATCATAAACCTTCTTGGCTGTTATTTGGCTTATGTTCTTCACATGCCATTTTGGGGAGATATGATAGGGACTTGTGTTGCAACTTATTTTGGCGGTTTGTGGTGCGGAATCATTACTGTATTATTGGCAGGTTTTATTACGGGATTATATAATCTTTCCTTACTTAATGTTGTGGCCGGATTCGGTCTTGCAATAGGTTTTTATTTTGTTGTAAAAAAGAATCTGTTTCAAAAATTATTACATGCGATGCTGGTTAGTTTCTGGCTTGGCATTTTATGTGTTATGATTTCAACGCCGATTAATCTTGTTTTATATGAAGGATATTGCGGAAATGAATGGGGCGATGCGCTTGTTGATATGTTACGCTGGTATGATATTTCAAATATTGTTTCAGCTTATGCGGGTGCGGTTATTGTTGAATTAGTTGATAAACAGATTTGTATCATTAGTGCATTTTATATTATTATATTTGCTAAAAAAATTCTTAAAAACGACAATAAAGTGAAGACTGTTGTATCTGTGCTTTTACTTGTGTGTATCGGGACAACTTTAATCGGTTTTCCTTTACAGACTATAGCGGCACCTTCTGCCTCATTTGGAGATAACTATATTGAAACGATATATGATAATAAAAACGGCATGGTTTCTTCGGAAGCGAATGCGATTTGTGAGACAGAGGATGGTCATATCTGGGTCGGAAGTTATGCGGGGTTAAACCGGTATAACGGTCAGGAATTTGAATTCATAAGAGAGGGCGGTATTGTCAGTGTTATTGATATGATGAGAGACAGTCAAAACCGCCTCTGGATTGGTACAAATGATGCCGGTATTGCAAGATATGAGAATGGCGCATTTGCTTATTTTACCAAGGAAGACGGGTTGATTTCAGATTCCGTACGCTGCTTTGCAGAAGATGGCGAAGGAAATATCTATGTAGGAACGAGTGACAAAATTTGTGTATTCCGTGCAGATGACCGGATTGAAGTCTTGGATTATGATATTTCTTTTGTGAAAGAAATGGCGGTGTATAAGGATTTATTAATTGCGATTGATAATAACGGCAAATTGTATCTGATTACAGAACGTAAAATTTATTCTTTGGAAGATGAGATTGCTAAACAGTGTTTTTGTCAGTGTATTGCGGTTTCTTCCAAGGGGCTTTTGGCCGGAACCGATGAAGGCGAAGTTTTGATGCTGGATGTTTCGGAAAATGGTATAAAGCTTAATAAAGTAATGAATCTGACTGCTGATTCTGTTGCAAGTATATTTGAAGACCGCAATGGACGGATTTGGGTTGCAGCGTCACCGAAATCCGGTTATTTTGATGCAAATGGTGTTTTTCATATCATTAAATGTGACGGGTTTGATGAATTTATCAGCTGTATCTATGAAGATTATCAGGGGAATATCTGGGGCGCATCATCTCATTATGGTGTAATCAAATTGTCGCAAAGTAATTTTGTTAATGTTTTTGAACGAGCCGGACAGGAGGCACGTGTTGTTAATGCATCGGTAGTTTATGCGGGAGATTATTATTTTGGTACGGATAACGGTTTGGTTATTTTAAATCAAAATTCTTTGCAGCAGGTTAATAATGAGATTACAAAACGTCTTGAGGGCATAAGAATACGTTCTCTGTTTATTGATTCACATGAAAATTTGTGGATTTGCACTTATAAAGGATTGTTTTGTTATAATAAAGAAAATGATTTTCATCTTTATGATGTGCTGACACAGAATACATCCAGTGACAGATTTCGATGTATTACGGAATTAAATGATGAAACAATTGTTGCCGGCACTGCCGATGGTATTAACTATATAAAGGGCGGTAAGGTTGTTAATGTATTGAATGCGGATGATGGTATGCAGAATACCCAGATACTGACACTTGCTGAGGCAGAGGACGGTATTCTTCTTGCCGGAAGTGACGGTAGCGGAATATACGTTATTGAAAATGGTGTGATAACAAATACACTTACAAAAGAAAACGGACTTTCTTCCGGAGTAGTATTAAGACTGATTCCTTGTGAACATGGTTTTTTAGTTGTGACAAGTAATTCTTTATGTCATATGAGCGAGAACTATAAAATTACAAAGCTTACTTCTTTTCCGTATTTCAATAATTATGACATTATCGTGGAAGGTCAGATGGCTTATGTAACCTGCAGCGCAGGGGTATACAAGGTTAAATTGGGTGATTTGTGCGCCAATAAGGTTACACAGTATGAACTTTATGATGTGAATGAAGGACTTGGAGTAGGGTTGACTGCAAATTCATGGAACGATAGAACACAAGCGGGAGAGTTACTGCTTTGCAGTAATTCCGGGTGTGTATTGTTTCACGATAATGAAACCGATGCTTCTGCAAACCAAAACATCAAATACGGATTGTCTTATGTTGAAGCAGACGGAGAACGCATACAACAAGGGAATACCGGTGATTATCTCATACCGGCAAGGGCAGAAAAAATACAAATTTATGCTTCGGTCAGAAATTATGCCTGTGTGGACATGAAGGTCAGATTTTTCCTTGAAGACGAAAACGATAACGGAAAGATTTATCATTGGAATGAAATTGAGCCGATTCAAATAGTAAAACCGGAAAAGAAAGAATACCGCATTAAATTTCAGATTCTTGACAGTCTTGCGCAGAATGTACTTTCTGAAAAAGAAATTGTACTGAAAAGAGATATCCGATTGTGGGAGCAACCTGTTTTTATTACATATCTTATCCTTGTTTGTCTTGAATTATTTTTCTTTGCCATTGTAAATGTTGTTTCGATGGTTAATTTGTTTATGCGTAAAAATGAACTTGAAATTCTTCGGGTAGAACTGGATGAAAAAGTTAAGAATAAGACAGAAGAGTTGGTTTTACAGCAAAATAAAACAAAAGAGTTGTTTTTGCAAACTGTTACTGCGCTCAGTGAAGCGGTTGATGCTAAAGACAGATATACAAGCGGACATTCCAAACGTGTTGCAGAGTATGCGGCAATGATAGCGGCTAAAATGGGTAAAAGTAAAGAAGAACAGGAAGAAATATATCGAGCAGGTTTGTTACATGATGTCGGTAAAATTCGTGTACCGGAAGATATCATAAATAAACCGGGCAAATTAACGGAACAGGAATTTGATATCATTAAGATTCACCCGGATACCGGGTATCATATCCTGAAATGGATTTCCGGCAGTGAAAAGATTGCACTTGCTACCAAATATCATCATGAAAGATATGACGGAAAAGGATATCCGCATGGTTTGGCAGGCGAAAATATACCTGAAATTGCAAGAATTCTTTGTGTGGCAGATTCTTATGATGCTATGGCGAGTAACCGTAGTTATCGTAAAGCACTTCCGCAGGAAACTGTGCGTAATGAGATTATCAGAGGCAGGGGAACGCAGTTTGATCCGGCGATTGCAGATGTTATGCTTCAGATGATTGATGAAGATAAAGAATATAAGCTACAGCAAAGTGATTTGTCGGGCAGAAAGATACTTGTTGTTGATGATGAACCGATGAATGTTAAGTTTGTACGAAATATACTGCGTGATGAGCCGCGCTTTGAAATCATTGGTGCTTCCGGAGGAAAAGAGGCGTTACAGATTTTAGAGGAAACGGAGATTGACTTGATATTACTTGATGTAATTATGCCTGAGATGGATGGGCTGGAGACATTAAAACAAATCCGTATGAAGCATCAGATTGCGGTTGCTTTAATGACTGCAGATAAAGAACTTACGGCAAGCTCTGAATTCAAGGAATTAGGGTGTGATGATTTCATAACAAAACCGTTTATGCCCTTGTTGTTGATAGAAGTAATCAGGAATATGTGCGATTAGTCTATGTTAGAGCATGAAAATTAAGAAGGCCGGTTGGCCTTCTTTTTGATGCTATGCGAAGCAATTCATGCAAATTTTGCTGTCTTTAAAAATTTTTACCATTTGATTACTTTTTGATGTTAAAATAGTAAAGATGTTGTGGAAAGGAAGGGAATTCAAATGGCTAATATATTGATAGTAGAGGATGACCGACATATTAGTGAACTTGTGAAGCGGAATTTATCTTTGGTAGGACATACATGTACTTGTTGTTATGATGGTTTGAGTGGACTGGAAGTGTTACAGGAGCAGTCATTTGACTTGATTTTATTAGATGTAATGTTACCGGGTGTGTCCGGATTTGATTTTATTACACAAGTATCAGGCACGCCGATTATCTTTGTAACAGCAAAAGGAGAATTGGATGACCGTTTGAAAGGCCTGACTTTAGGTGCGGAAGATTATATTGTAAAACCTTTTGAGATGCTTGAGTTGATTGCGCGAATTAATATTGTATTACGCCGTAGCCAACGGGATGAAATAATGCAAGTCGGAGCGGTGCAAGTAGATTTGAAGAAACGACTGGTTTTATCAGAAGGGCAAGAAATTATATTGACACCGCAAGAGTTTTCCTTATTAGAGGTATTAATCATTAATAAAAACATAGCACTCTCGCGAGATAAACTTCTGGAATTGGCATGGGGCTATGATTATATAGGAGATACCAAGACCGTAGATGTACATATTCAGAAATTACGAAAAAAATTAGGATTAGAGAATGAAATCCGCACGATTACAAAATTGGGATATCGTTTGGAAGTATAGAGGAAACACTGATGAAATTATGGCAAAAAGTATATTTGTTTACAATGATATTGTTTGTTGTACTGCTAAATGTGGGCATGTACGTTGTTTTTGAACTGACGTATCAAAAGGATATCGGGGTAGAACAAAAGCAAGCGGAAGCAGAGTACAATATGTTGACCGACATGGTGGTTCGAAGTCTGAACAGTCTTTATAATCAAGGAGATGTTACAGATGGGAAATTGCGTAGAGTCATGGAAAAATACGAGAATTATTATGACGATACATTATGTTTAACTCTATGGAAGGGAGAAAACTGTGTATATCCTGAGAATGCTGATAATTTACGGGATTGGAATGATGTATCCGGTAGAAATGAAATTATAATAACAGGAAATGATTTAAAGAAAATCACTGTTCAGGGTAAAATATATGAAGGTGAAGAAACTTTATATTTACGTTACGAAAAAGAATTAACAGAACTGAATGAGGTATGGGACAAACTTCAGACCAATTATCTGGTGATTAGTTTGTCATTTTCATTTGTTTTGGCAATTTCTCTTTTTATAATCTTAAGAAGGACGATGAAACCCATTACCCAACTAACCAAGGTGGTTGATGATATGGCAGAAGGAAATTGGGAGAGTAAAGCGCCGGAAGCCGGAAAAGATGAGGTTGCGACACTGGGAAGGCATTTTAATCGGATGGCAGATAAAATACAAGATAATATTCAGCAGATTCGCCAGGAAGCAGATGCAAAACAAGAATTTGTTGATAATTTTGCCCACGAATTAAAAAGTCCGTTAACCAGCATTTATGGATTTGCGGAGTATGTTCAAAAGGCGAATATACCGGAAGATGAGAAGATTCAATGCATGAGTTATATTATGGACGAAAGTAAGCGTTTGTTACAGTTGTCTTATACATTGCTTGATATGGCAAAGATCAGAAATGAAGCAATACATATTGAGGAAGTTAAACTATGTGATGTGGAAGAACAGATTCGAAAGCGTATGGAAACATTGTGTGCAGAACGTGGTGTTACACTTGTATGTAACAGAAGTGCGGATACTATGTTTGCCAATGAAGTATTGCTGTTTAGTTTGTTGTGTAATCTGATTCAAAACGCTGTTTATGCTTGTAAAAGCGGTGATATTGTTACCTGGGGCGTGGAAGAGGAAGCTGCAAACATTCGAATTTACGTAGAAGATAATGGTTGTGGCATGACAAAAGAGCAGGTCAAACGTGTGAAGGAACCTTTTTATCGTGTAGATAAGGCAAGAAGTCGTGAAGCCGGGCGCACCGGTCTTGGTCTTGCCATATGCAGTCAAATCGTGGAATATCACAATGCACGGATGGATATTCAATCAGAACCGGATAAGGGCACAATCATTACCGTTCTTTTTCCGAAAAAGTTTACCGTTTGATTACTTTTTCTTTATTGTATGGTAAAAACGGACTTGTATCCTATACCTACCATGGTAAGTAAAGAAAAAAGTGAAAGGAAGTAAATGAAATGAGAAAGAAAAAAGGAGTCATTATAACAGTAACAACGGCATTGGTAATTGCAGCATGCGGAGTTGGTTGTTTGAATGCCGGTATGGAAAAAACGATGCAGGAAGAAGTGGTAACACAGGTGGAAAGTAATCCGGATGTGATTCTTGAAGAGGGTAGTCCGGAAGAGGATAGTCCGGAAGAGGTAGAGAATCTTGTTTATCAGGTGAATCAGGTATGGCAGGAGGAGGAAAGTATCTATTTACCGGAAGGTGCAGAAATTGTAGCGCAAGGTGAGGATAGCTACGGAATAGTATGGGATAATTACAGCATCGAGTATTGGCAGAATGATAAATATTTTGCAAAAGAAACCCAAGAAGATTTAGGTTTGGGGAAAGTGGTTCTGATTCTGAAAGATACCATCCAAAAATATTCCGGTCAGGACATGGGAAAGTGTGAGATTGAGGTGGTTTTGGCGGATCCCGTAGATGACTATGAGGGAGGAGAAGATTGTGAACCTATAATACTTGAAAAAACAGATGGGGAGGTTCTGGAACTTAAAACAACAGATGGTGATGTTCATATAATTATTGCTGATGTGGAAGGCGCGGCAAATGTAAGAGAATATGAGAATGATGCTAGATGTTATCAAGTGGGAGTTTCATTTGACAAACATGATTGTTTTATCTGTGTGGATAGCGTAACAGGAGAAGTGCTTCAATATTATTATCAGAATTGTAATTTAGGTGATTATTCACACGGATGGGGCAAATTATTCTCTTATGACGCTGTTGAATATGAACTCTCAGAAGAAGAACAGAATGAATATGACGCTATGATTGCATCATTTGTAACCAATGATTTGAAATTGGGAAATGTGGAAAAGGTATTTGCCCGGGATTGGGGCTTGGCAGAGCTTAACAATGGTAGTATTGGCGATGCGCGTGCATATTATTCAGCAATATGCAAAACAGACAATGGTACTATGGTAGAAGTATCCGTAGATATGGGTGAAAAAATGGTAGTTTCTTTTGATACTACAATCGTTTATTCTTCGGAAGGATAATAATAGTTAGTCAGGCGTATTCAAAGTTTTTGAATATGCCTGTTTTATTCGCTCAAATATGTAAATATAAGTTACAAGGAACGCAAGAAACTCGGTGTAAAAATATATGCTTTCTCAAAAAAACTCCATTGAAAAAGATGAAATTATGCGAATGCCTTAATTGTAATCCAAAATTCCATACCTATGATTTTGGATACTCCTTTATAAAGTAAATATATTACTGAAGAGAAAGGTATGGATTTTCTCTTACAGATATTCAAGAGAACAGTTGGTTGGCTGGTCTCTTTCAGATATTTTGGAGATCAGTTGGTTGGCTGATCTCTTTCTGTTATCCTTAAGACACCGGCGGCAAAGAAAGGAGTCGTCCATGTCTAATTTTTTAACCTTTGAGGACCGTCGAACTATTGAAAAAGGTCTTCGTGAAAATCTTTCCTTTGGAGCAATGAATTCAGCCTAAAGGAGCTGTTTTTGTAAGAAGGGCTGAATTGCAAGACGTCATGATTCAGCCTAAACAAGTTGTTTTGATAAGAAGGGCTGAATTGCAGACGTCATGATTCAGCCTAAACAAGTTGTTTTGATAAGACGGGCTGAATTCCGGAACACCATAATTCAGCCTAAAGGAGCTGTTTTGACAAGAAGGGCTGAATTGCAGACGCCGTGATTCAGCCTAATTAAACATTTGGGCTGTGAAAGGATGAATATATCAATTCGGGTATTCGGCCCTGATTGGTACTTCAAAGGGAAAGGGCTGAATCTCATATGTGCACACTCAGCCTTATTCTATAAAACAAATGTGATGGGCCGAATCGAAGGCAAGCTGCGTGCAAAGAGAGGGGAAGTCTTGGCTCCGGGTCGCTCTGCAATATGGCTTTAACAATCACAATATGGCTTTAACATTCACAATTTGTCTTTGTTCCACGCTATATTTACCAATGTTTTGCTCGTGTTACCGTCCACGCCACTTTCCTATCCATGCACTTTCCTTTCCGCGCTATAAAATCAAAATCGAAATCCTTGAATTGATTCCCCAAAAGATAAAATAATCGGAAATTGACAAAAAACAATAGCGATGTTTATTATTATTCATTATGCGAATACCCGAATGCGAATGCACAATAATAAAAATGGCTAATATATTAACGAAAACATAATAAAATGCTTGAAAAAAGCTAATATATTAACTATAATAAATATATAAGTTTGACAGTGTAGGAGCGAATATATTATGCAAAAATATATATGGGAAACACCGGAAGAAATTACAATGATTGTATCAAATCATACAAAAAAATTGAGAAAAAGATTAAAAATTTCGAGACGTAAGCTGAGTGAAATGTCCGGGGTTAGTTATGGTTCTATTAAACGATTTGAAGAAACAGGAAATATTAGCCTTCTATCATTAACGAAAATAGCTATGGCTTTGGATGTGTCAGGGGATATAAAAAACATATTCGCAGAAGTACCGTATAAATCTATACAGGAGGTTATGAATGAACAGAAATAATTTTCGATTAGGTTTAAATTCATTGAAAGTTAAATATAAGGGTAGAAATGTAGGCTTATTGGCAATTACAAAGGATAAGAAAGTGGCATTTTCCTATGATGAAGATTGGCTAAAGAATGGATTTTCAATAAGTCCTTTTTCGTTGCCGTTAGAAAACAAGGTGTTTGTTCCTGCTAATTATAATTTTGAAGGTTTATTTGGAGTTTTTGCAGATAGCCTGCCTGATGCATGGGGAAAGCTTTTGGTAGACAGAATGTTGCAGGAGAATGGTCTGGGCAATGATGTGACAGTTTTAGACAGATTGGCATTGGTTGGTGTTAATGGT
The DNA here is from genome assembly GCA_045578965.1 of Lachnospiraceae bacterium. Classification (GTDB taxonomy): domain Bacteria; phylum Bacillota; class Clostridia; order Lachnospirales; family Lachnospiraceae; genus UBA3766. Next base: position 11,891 of record JAZNLG010000193.1, read on the forward strand.
ATGGGGGCTTTAGAATATGAGCCTAATTATGAATTTGAAGGTTCGAAAGAAATATATGATTTAGATTATCTTTCTAAAGAATGTCAAAAAATACTTCTTACTGAATACTCAAAAGATTTGGATATGCTATATCGTTTGGGCGGTAGTAGTGGTGGTGCAAGACCTAAAATATTGACTACTTATGAGGGCAAAGACTGGCTTATTAAATTCCCGGCCCATGTAGATTCAAAGAATATAGGGCAAATGGAATACGATTATTCAAAATGTGCAATGAAATGTGGGATTACAATGACAGAGACCAGATTGTTTTCCTCTGACTTGTGTTCTGGTTATTTTGGAACGGTACGTTTTGACAGAATTGTGGAAAATGATAAAAAGCATAAGGTGCATATGGCTACAGCTGCGGCATTGTTAGATGCGGATTTTCGTGTACCATGTATGGATTATCATACGCTTATGAAATTGACAAGAGTTTTAACACGGGAAAATAAATCAGAAGTAGAAAATATGTATAGAAGAATGTGTTTTAACATATTTGCTCATAATAGGGATGACCATGCAAAGAACTTTACTTTTCTTTATGATGAAGGTGAGGATAGATGGCATTTGAGCCCTGCATACGATTTGACTTACAGCAATACTTATTATGGAGAACACACTACAACTGTAGATGGAAACGGGCGTACCCCAGGTATGAAAGAACTGGTATCCGTAGGTGTTCAGGCGGGGTTAAAGAAATCATGGTGCGAGCAAATTTCGAAGGAAATAGCGCAGTGCGTACAGGATAGATTGGCTTTCTGGCTGAAATAGTGCGGAATAATGCAGACAGAAATTCATTCTTTCCTAAGAAAATTAATATAATTTTTCGAAAATGTACAAACTCCTGTCACATATATATTATATGATAAATATAACAAATGAAGTTGCCCAATGCTGGTGGCCAACGCCATTGGGACAGCTTCGACTAACAATTATCCTTTTTTGGTTTCTATATATTTTCTCCTTTCTTGTTTTATGAAAAAGCGGGTTCCGTCGGGAATCCGTTTTTTTGCATTTTTTGCATAATTTTTGCATAAAATTACTTGAAAAACCAAAGC
>JAZNLG010000194.1:0-20202 GCA_045578965.1 Lachnospiraceae bacterium
TCCCTTATGAAAAAACACCCATATAATGAGATAACCGTCAAACATATATTGTTGGAGTCAAAACTGGCAAGAAAAACGTTTTACCGTAATTTTGAATCTAAGGATGACGTGCTGTATTCCTTAATCAAAAAAACGTTTCGTGAATATTTTATGATTGTAAATACTGCGGAAGGCGACGTTTTGACAACTATATTTTCCTATGTAGAAAAGAATCAGGAGTTACTTCTGTTACTGGATAAAAATAATATGCTATACATCCCGTTGCAATGTATGAATGAATACGGGCCTTTTCTGCGAAGTACTCTGCTTTCTGAACGCAATCCATTTAATCAACTGTTTGAAGGTTTGGATTCTGAATACCTTATGGGATTAAATATTGGTGCAATCTGGAATGTGATTTCCTTATGGATACACCGCGGAATGCAAGAAAGCCCCGACGAAATCAAAACTACAATTGAACAATACTTAACAAGATTAAAGCAGACAAAGGTATAAACTTTTGTCTGCTTTATTTCTAATTTCCATTATTTAACATAGATTCGAGGAATATTCCATACCCCCTGGTCGGGTCATTTACAAGTACATGTGTCACCGCTCCTATAATCTTTCCATCCTGAATGATGGGCGAGCCGCTCATCCCCTGCACAATTCCGCCGGTGAGTTCCAACAGTCTCTCATCCGTAACGCGAATGGTAAGCGCACGTTTCTTTTCCGAATAGTTGTAATTAATGTCAACAATCTCCACCGTATACTTTTCACATTGACCGCTGATTGCAGAAACAATATATGCATCCCCCAATTCAATTTCCTGCTTTAATGCAATTTCCACAGGCTCCATAATGGCACCTTCCGTCCATTCTTCTTTTATAAGGATTCCGTGAATACCATTTATTGTATTATCTTCCACTTCCGCGATTTTTTTATCTTTTTCGTATTGAATCAGCCCGGTAACCGATCCCGGCTCACCTTCTTCTCCCTTGTGAATGGAAACAATGGATGTTTCATACAAAGCTCCCGAAGAAATGTTTACCAATTCATTGGTGTCCACATCCCTTACCCCATGTCCCAATGCTGCATAATCGCCGTCTGCTTCCATATATGTCATAGTTCCCACGCCCTGCAGACTGTCACGAATCCAAGCACCTATTTTGTAACTTCCATCCTGCGCCGGTTCCGGTACCACCATTAAATCAATCGTTTCTTCATTACGTAATACGGTAAGTTCCAACGCCTTTCCTCCGCAACTATGCACTAACTCCATAAAATCTTTCTTTCGCGTCACTTCTTCTCCATTAACTTTTGTAATATAATCGCCGGATTGTAAAAGATTTTCACAAGGGCTCACTGTCTGGCCACCGGCTGATTTAAAATCTCCCACATCAATCACATATATCCCCTCTAATTTCACATATATTCCAATGGTCTGTCCCGAAGGAATTACTTCATAAGTATCTACCGGCTCAATCCGCACCGTTTTATACGGTAAAACACCTAAAAGTTTTAAATCTGCGCAATACGTATTCCGGTCACTTCCTCTCAATACGATCTCTTTGGAAAAATCAATTTCAATTGCCTTTTCCGGACCGCTTTGGGAACTGATACTTTCCACGGCAAAACATGTATATGCTCCTGTTTCTACACTTTCGCGATACAACTCACCCACAGCCGGCACTCCTAAATCAATTCTCTGTTCTTCTCCGCTCTCCACATAAATCACATCCGGCATACGATTCCATTCATAGATATAAAAGGCTGCAAAGGAAATCACGATGCCAAATCCCAACATAAACATCAAAACTCTTCTTATCATTCTCATTCTTCTGTACTTCATAAAACGGTTGTCGATATTATTCATGATTTTCTCCAGACTTTCTAATATAAAATTATTCTTTGTCCCTAAACATCATCGTAAACAGGCTCAAAAAAAGAAGGACTTTCGTCCTTCTTATTATGTGAAAATATGTGATTTTTAATTATCCATTTTTTGTATTTTGCGCCTGAATTCTTAATTCTTTTGCATTTTGCAAAACCGCTTCCGTAATCTGCTCACCACCTAAAAGTCTTGCTACTTCATGCAACGCACCTTCTTCCTGCAAAGCCTTAATGTCCGTTACGGTCTTACCACCCTGTTCGCTCTTTTCAATGCAATAATGCGAATCCGCCATTGCCGCAATCTGAGGCAGATGGGTAATGCATATTACCTGATGACTCTTGGCTAAAATACCTAATTTCTCAGAAACCTTCCATGCGGTTTTGCCACTGATTCCACTGTCAATCTCGTCAAAAATCAAAGTGTTGATTGCATCACGTCTGGCAGAGATTGTCTTAATAGCCAACATAATTCTGGACAATTCACCACCACTGGCTACTGCCGATAAGGGACGCATTTTCTCGCCCGGATTGGTTGAAATCATAAAGAAAACTTTATCCTTACCGTTTGCACCCACATTCTCCAATGCTTCAAAGGAAACTTTAAACTCCGCCTGCATAAAATTCAAATCATGTAAGGCTTCCACAATTTCTTTTTCCAGTTTCTCTGCCTCTTTTTGACGTAAAATCGTAATTTCATCTGCCAGTTTCTCCAATATCTGTTTCTGTGCTTCCAATTCACGGCAAATGCGTTCGCTTTCTTCAGCAGCATTCTCCAGACGGTAAATATAAGCCTTTCGCTGTTCTGCGTATTCCAGAATTTTATCAATGCTTTTGCCATATTTAATCTGCAAATGATTGATTAAATCCACACGTTCCCGTACACGTTGAAACTCATACTCATCAAAGTCGTCTGCCTCCAGAATATTATTTAAATCTCTGGATAACTCCCGCAAAAGTGAATCCACTTCCGACATACGTCCTTCATATTCCGCCATATCTCCATCCAATGCAGATAAACCGCTCATTTCTCGCAGTGCACGATTTAGATTATTTTCGCAACTGAAATCCTCTTCTTTGATTAATTGAAGAACCTTAGCAAGCCCTGTCTTAACCTTACCGCTGTTCTCCATTTTACGAAGATTGTTTTCCAGTTCTTCCAATTCGCCGGGAACCAATTTGGCATTTTCAATTTCATCCACTTCAAAACGAGCAAAAGAAAGTTCCCTTTCTCTCTGCTCCGGCAACATTTCAGGCGTTTCATAGATTTTCTTTAATTCCAAATATTTTGCATATTCTTCCTTAAGAACACTCTTTTTATCTGCAAGTATTTTATCCGCAAAAGAATCCAAAATATCTAAATGCTTTTTATCCTGTAAAAGGCTCTGGTAATCATGTTGACCGTAAATATCCAACAGAATCGGTGCCAACTCTTTTAATGTATTCACCGAAACCGTTTCACCGCACACCTTGAACACACTTCTTGCCGGACTGATTTTACGCTGTAAAATGATTACACCGTCTTCTTCTATCGGTAAATCCAATGCCTGAATTTTTGTCTTTTGTTCATCATTTTCTGTTTGAAATACCAATTCAACCAATGCATACTCTGCACCTTCGCGAATACTGTCTTTATCCGCTTTCGCGCCCAGTGCAAGATGAATGGAACCCAGAATGACTGACTTACCCGCACCGGTTTCACCGGTTAAAATATTCAATCCTTCCGTAAAATCCACTTCCACCTCATCAATGATGGCTAAATTCTTCACGTGTAACTGTAGTAACATATTGCCTCCTTTTATCCGTTCACACTCTTTTGTTCTTTGGATTTAAAAGGTTGCCTGTATCATTTCTGCGATTTTATCTTTGACCAACACAGCATCCTGGGAGGTTCTCACTGCCACCATAATGGTATCATCTCCCGCAATACTGCCTACTACTTCATCCAGATTCATAGCATCCAGAGCCGCCGCCACTGCCATTGCCATACCGGATACGGTTTTAATTACAAGGATATTCTGCGCCGTATCCATTCCGGTCACTCCATCCTTAATTATACGAATGTACTTATCTGCCAGATGCTCAACATCATGATTCAGAACCACGTATTTCTGTTTTCCCTTCCCATTGGGAACCTTAGTCATTTTTAATTCACGAATGTCTCGAGAAACAGTGGCCTGGGTTATGTTAAAACCGTCTGCCAACAGTTTACTGACCAATTCTTCCTGGGTTTCGATATCAAATTGTTCAATCAATTCCATGATTCTTTGATGTCTTTTATTTTTCATTCCAAAACTCCGCTAAATATGCATAAATGCATTCCACATATTAGTTCTCTTTCATCTTCTCATATAAGGTTTCTAAAAATCTTGCACTGCTGATGCGTACCAGTGTTGTTGTCTGTGCCGAACGGCTCACTACAACACGGTCACCTTCTTCCAATTTAAATTTATCAATTCCGTCAAAATATACTTCAACTTTGGGCTCTACCGTCGCATCATGAGGCGGCAAAATCTCCACTGCAATTTCATCTTCCGCATTAAATATAATGCTTCTGCTAAGCATAGTGTGAGGCGCAATCGGCGTTATGATTGTCATATCCGCTCCAGGTTCAACAATAGGTCCGCCACAAGATAAGTTATAGGCAGTAGAACCGGTAGGCGTTGCCAGAATCACACCATCCGCACGATAAGCCTTTAACATTTTACCCTTCACACTGACTTCCAAATTCAATATCTGCATAGATCCGCTACGGGTAATAACAATATCGTTTAAAGCATCCAAACAGCAGATTTCCTCTTTACCACGCATTACTTTACCGGATAACATCATACGTTCTTCCGTATGGTATTCGCCGTTACACAAAGCATCCAATGCAGTAAATACCGTATTTTTATCAACATCTGCCAAATATCCCAAATGTCCCATATTCACGCCTACAATGGGCAATGAATATTTAACAATCTTTTTGGCCACACGAAGAATAGTGCCGTCACCGCCAAGCACAATGACACAGTCTACGCCATCTAAATGCTCTTTCGGGATCTCATAATCTCGGCTTTCGGGAACAAAACTTTTGACCTGTTTCCCCTTCTCTTTGAGCAGATATTCACAGACACTATGCGTAACCGACAAATCTTTATCTTTTTGATTATTCGTAATAATTAAAAATGATTTCATTGTTTTCCTTTCTGCGAAAACATCTTAGAATCACAATTCTAAAATAATACGACAGATCCTTCTTTCGAAACCCTTGATATCCTTACAACGTTTCATGGGACTTTGCTACAATCTCCCGAATTCGCTCTGTGAGTTCTGTGGTCAATTCAATCTCTCCGTTACCGGCCACACTTTTATTCAAAATCTCTTCTGCAGACAATGTACCTGATTCCGGCGCATCCATCGGCTTCTCAATGTATGCCAGATATTCAATATTGCCTTCCGGTCCACGAATGGGCGAATAATCCAAATCAAGAATATCAAATCCAATATTCATAATGATTTTGACTACTGTTTCAACCACTTCTTTATGTACAGCCGGGTCTCTGACTACCCCTTTCTTCCCCACCTTTTCTTTGGTGGTTTCAAACTGAGGTTTAATCAGACACACCATTCTTCCGCCGGGCTTTAAAAGATTAAATGCCGGCGGCAAAATCTTCTGTAAGGAAATAAAAGATACATCCACGGAAGCAAAATCCAAATCATCCTGAATATCATCCCTTACCATATAACGGAAATTGGTCTTCTCCATACATACAACACGTTCATCATTGCGCAATTTCCACGCCAGTTGACCATGTCCCACATCCACGGCATATACTTTCTCTGCACCGTTTTGCAACATACAATCCGTAAAACCGCCGGTAGAAGCACCGATATCCATACAAACCATTTGTTCAAAAGAAAGACCGTGTTTTTCTACTGCTTTTTCAAGTTTTAAACCGCCACGGCTGACATACCTTAACGTTGCTCCGCGGACCTCTACTTTAGCAGTTTCTTCTTCAAACAAATCACCGGCTTTATCTTCTTTTTGTCCGTTTACATACACAATGCCGGACATAATATATGCTTTTGCTTTTTCTCTGGACTCAGCCAGGCCTTTTTTTACAACCAGTACATCCAAACGTACCTTCATCGACGCTACCTTTCCGGCCAAATCGCTTTCGTCAATGAGACAACCATATTAAAAATGTCTCACTCACAACTTCACGAATCCCTATAAACATTCTTTGATGCGCTGCACAACAGAAGCCGCATCCATACCAATTTCTTTGTATAACTGGTCTACACTACCGTGTTCCACAAACTGATCGGGAACGGCAATGGTTAAAACCTTGCACTCTGCTTTTATACTGTCAAGATATTCCCTTACCTTCTCTCCGTAACCGCCGCTGGCCACGTTTTCTTCCATCGTAACGATAAGAGAATGATTTTCTGCCGCCTTTTTAAGTGCCTCTTGATCAATAGGTTTCACAAAACGGCCATTGTTCAAACTGCAGTTATAACCTGCCTCTTTTAACTGTTTATGCACTTCTACGGCATTTTTTACCATACTTCCCACGGCAAAAATTGCGATGTCTTTCTCTTCATAGATCCATTCAGACTTACCGCACTCCACAACGGCACGGTTTTCATATAAGCCTTCATAGGCTTGTCCTCTGGGATAACGGATTGCAATGGGACCATCAAATTTCACGGCAAACTTCAACATATCAGAAAGTTCCCATTTATTCTTCGGTGCCATAATAGTCATATTGGGAATAGAAGATAAAAATGACAAGTCGAATACACCCTGATGAGTTTCGCCGTCACTTCCTACCAATCCTGCTCTGTCAATGGCAAATACCACCGGTAACTTCTGAAGACAGACATCATGTAAAATCTGATCGTAAGCCCTCTGTAAAAAAGATGAATATACAGCAACAATCGGACGCAATCCTCCTGCCGCAAGACCTGCCGCAAACGTAACCGCATGTTCTTCTGCAATACCTACGTCAAAGAATCGGTCCGGATACATATTACGGAAACGTTTCAATCCGGTACCGTCAGGCATGGCTGCAGTAATTGCTACTACTTTCTCATCACGGGCACCCATTTTACACATAACCGTTGAAAAAATATCCGTATAATTGGGTTTTATTCTCTTCGTTGCAGGTAAACCGGTTTCAATTTCAAAAGGTTCTGCACCATGAAAACGTGCAGGATGTCTTTCTGCAGGAGCATACCCCTTGCCCTTATGTGTCATAACATGCACAAGCACAGGCTCCTTACATCTTTTTGCCTCTTTAAAAACACGAACCATATCCGCAATATTGTGTCCGTCTACCGGACCCAGATAGGTAAGTCCCATATCCTCAAACAACATGCCGGGAATCACCATCTGCTTAAAAGTACTCTTCACACGCTGAATACCGTGAATCATATTTTTACCACGAGGCATCTGACGGAGTCTGTCCTTAACACTGTCCTTTAAATCAATATAAGCTTCGGTAGTACGAATACTGTTCAAATATTGGGAAACTCCGCCTACCGGCTCAGAAATAGACATATTATTATCATTTAAAACAATAATAAAATTCGTATTTGCCTTAGCTGCATTATTGAGTGCTTCATAAGCCATACCGCCGGTCAATGCACCATCTCCGATTACCGAAACAATGGTATTGTTTTTACCCTGTAAGGTTCTTGCCATAGCCATTCCGAGACCTGCTGAAACCGAAGTAGAACTGTGACCGGTATTAAAACAATCACAATCACTTTCTACCGTCTTCGGGAAACCGCTCATACCTTTAAACTTACGCAAGGTATCAAAACCGTCTTTACGACCGGTAAGAATTTTATGTGTATAAGACTGATGCCCTACATCCCAAATCAATTTGTCTTCCGGAAAATTCATACATAAATGCAAAGCCATAGTAAGTTCAACTGCACCTAAATTAGCTCCGAGATGGCCACCTGCCACACTAATCTTCTCAATCAAAAATTCTCTGATTTCCTGAGCCAGATCATCATAATATTCTCTCGGAATTCTTTTGATATCATTTGGTTTTTCAATTCTTTCAAGAAACATTTTATTGTCCTCTATTCCTTTTAACCTTTATTTATCACGATTCACAAGGTTTCTGATAATATCTTTTAAGAAAACGTCTTCGGAAGTAATTTCATCCAAAAGGGCGATTGCTTCTTCCGACAATTGCCTCTGATCCGCTTGCGCCTTCTCCAATCCTTCCAATGAAACATAAGTCGTCTTATTGTTCTTTTCGTCACTTCCGACCGGCTTGCCAAGCAATGCTTCATCCCCTATACAATCCAAAATATCATCCTGAATTTGGAATGCCACACCTACATTATAACCGATTTTCATCAATTTATGGATTTCTTCATCCGATGCGCCTGCCAGCACAGCACCAATGGTTAATGCCGCCTGAATCAATGCTGCAGTTTTATTCTCATGAATAAACAATAATTCCTCTTTGCCGGCATCAGATTTCTTCTCAGCCTCAATGTCTGCAACCTGACCTCCGATCATACCAAACACGCCGGCTTTACGGCCCAAAATCTGAAAAGCCTGTGTTTGTCTTCTTAACACATCACAATCCCCGGCCGCTACGGTTTTCATCATAGCATCCGATACGGTTTCAAAAGACATATTTAACAAACCATCGCCCGCTAAAATAGCCGTTGCTTCATCAAACTGTTTATGATTGGTAAGACGTCCGCGTCTGTAATCATCGTTGTCCATTGCCGGTAAATCATCATGAATCAACGAATAGGTATGTATCATTTCCAATGCTGCCATATACGGTTTTACAACGTCTTCGTCCTTGCCGTTAAACATACGAAAACTTTCCAGCATCATCATAGGACGCAATCTTTTACCGCCCGCATAAAAACTGTATCGCATCGCATCAATGACACGCTCAAAGTACACACCTTTTTGTTCGGGCAAAAATTCTGCAAGAATCTCTTCTACCTCATCAATGTGAAGTTTTAAATCTTCTTTTTGGTTGCTCATTCTTAATTCCTCTCTGTTTCCATGTTCTAAGGCAGTTTCATTCATATATGCTGCTAACGCTATGCATTCTTACACGTAATCATTCTATTTTACTCGCTTAGATGCTTATCTTTTTCCAAGTCAGCAAATTCTTCCGTGCTGCCGTCTTCCATCAGTTTCAGTACCTTTTTCTCAACTTTGTCAATGCTTTCGTCACATACTCTTAAAAGATTCACGCCTTCGCTGTATTTTTGAAATGCATCTTCAATGCTGATGTCACTGCGTTCCAAGGCAGCAATCAATTCTTCAATCTTCTCAAAATTCTCTTCCAATGTTGCTGTATTCTGTTCAGACATTCCTGCTTTCCCCCTCATTCCATTCAGTCAATTTGTGTACGGTAGCCAGGGCTTCGCCGTCTTTCATACGGATATGAATATCCTGACCGTTTTGCATATCTTTTATGCCGGAAATACGCTTTCCTTCTTCATTGGCAAGATATGCCATTCCGCCATTCAGTCGTTTTACCGGTGAAACCGCATGCATACGCTCTACCAGAATTTGAAACCGGTTTCTTTTTCCTAAAATTACCTGTTTCATATTTTGATCTAAAATTTCAGAAAATCTTGCACTTGTCATACGATATTCCCGCACTTTCGCTGCCGGTGATACCCCATATAATTTCTGACGCATAAAACGTGTCCGTATTCTTGCATGCTCCAAGTGTGAGACCATAGTTTTATATAAAACCGACCGGTATTCCTCCAAATAACGTTCGGTTTGTGCCAGTTCGCCCACCGCAAGTTCTGCGGCCTCGGAAGGAGTCGCTGCTCTTTTATCCGCAACAAAATCCGCAATTGTAAAATCCGTTTCATGTCCAACTGCAGAAATAACCGGCACTCCGCACTGAAAGATCGCATGCGCAACCGCCTCTTCGTTAAATGCCCATAACTCCTCAATGCTTCCGCCACCACGGCCTACGATAATAACATCCACACCGTATTCTTCCAACATCTCCATACCCCTGATGACACTGGAAACTGCGCCTTCGCCCTGTACAATCGCGGGATACAGCACAATCTGTATATAAGGATTTCTTCGTTTTGATACGGTAATAATATCCCTTATAACCGCTCCTGTCGGTGCAGAAACAACACCTATCGTTTTAACATAAGAAGGAACTTTTCTTTTATACTGCGCATCAAACATTCCTTCTGCCGACAAACGCGCTTTTAAACGCTCAAATGCCAGGTATAATTCGCCGTCACCGTCTCTTTCCACGGAAGATGCATAGATCTGATACTTACCGTCCCGGACAAAAACTTCGACCTTGCCCTTGACAACGACCTGTTGTCCATCCTGCATCTGAAAATTCAATCTGCGTCGGTTAGAAGAAAACATAACACAGGAAATAGCAGAACCGTTTTCTTTTAAGGTAAAATAAATATGTCCCGTAGAATGATATTTGCAATTACTGATTTCTCCACGTACTGATATTTCACTACTTAAAAGATAGTCCTGCGTAAACATATCCCTTATGTATTTGTTTAATTGTCCTACCGAATAAATACTTGCCATTTTAACCCCTGATTATGCCATATGCTATTTGGAAAACTTCGCCAAAACGCCGTTGACAAACGATGAGGATTCATCCTGACCGAATTTCTTTGCCAATTCTACCGCCTCATTAATTGCAACGGAAGTAGGCACCGATTCATCATACTTAATTTCATAAACCGCAAGACGAATAATAGCAAGGTCCACTTTACCCATACGGTCTGTTTTCCATCCGGTTGCCGTAGCATTAATCATCTCATCAATTTCTGCCAGTTTGGACTGTATTTTTTCGAATTTATCGGATATATATGTACAATCCTTCTCCGACTGAATTTCTTCCTGCTCCAGATACAGTTTCATCTGTTCCGGCATATCATCCGCATTATTAAATTCCAACTGGAATACCAGTTTAAAAATCTGCTCTCTTTGTTCTCTTCTGCCCATAATCTCTCCATCATAGAAATGCCTCCCTTTCGGGAGACATATCGTATTTTTATACTGTTGCAGGAACTACAACAGATGCAATTCTGACATTTACATCCACAACTTCAAGGTTTGTCATGGTTTCAATTGCGGTCTTAACCTTTTCCTGCACTTCACGGCAGGTTTCCGGTACCTTATAACCTGAATTAATACCCAATGCCATATCTACCTTAACGGTTCTTCCGATAATATCTACTTTTACGCCCTTGGGTGCCTTACGTACGCCCATGCGGCTCATTATATCATTCTGGGAATTGTCAATGCTAACCACACCTTCTACTTCTGCAGCTGCCAAAGCCGCAATAACGGGTACTACATCATCCGCAATTCTGACTGCGCCGATTTTTTCACTTGCTTCTTTTGCCATTTTTATTTCCTCCTTCTATTCGAACATATCTGAATTTACAATTATTCCATTCTATAATTGCATAAATTATATCAAATTTTGAATAATTTGCATAGTCTTTTAAAGCATAAATGTATAAGTATACAATTTGTCATTGCTTGTATATGCCAATGTCGTTGTTCCGCTGCCTAAATAAGTAAAAATCTGCTGATTATCCAACATATTAGTCTGAAATTCATCAAAGACCAATCGATTGGAACAACGGATGGATACACTGTCCCGATGACCTTGGTGCGCCTTTACAAAAATGTCCTCCATTGTTAAAGCATCAAGACTGTCGATATACAACCCTTCTTTGACATAATAATTATCCGTCTGTACAAGACAATTGGGTACCGTAATCGGATTGTCGATTACGTGTGTCTGCAAGATATCCTGTGTCGTAACACACAGATAATCATAATTAATGGTGGTCAGTGCATCACCGGTTCCCGCATCCATCATATAAGATGCATCGCCCCATGTAGCATCCACGTAATAATACTGTCCGTTGATTTTAACCAGATTCCACGCATGTGCTTCTCCGGTAAAAACGGAGCCGGTCACCACTGTCGCCTCCACGCCAACCTTTTGTAAAAGATATTGAACCGCCTTGGCATACCCCAGGCAAACCGATTCTCTGCCCAAAAATACCGAGCAGATATTTTGATTATCCGGTGCGTTTAAATTATATTCTGTATTTAAAATCACTATTTCATACACATATTTTACTTTATCATACTCTTTTGCATCCGCAGGCAATTCCTGTAAGAAAGATGTTGCATACTGTTCAATCAATGCCTGACGCTCTTCAATTTGAGATTTCGTCAAGGTGTAATTGGGACTATATGTGATTTTCTGAACATTTTCCATAAACATATAGCGGTCATATGAATACCCATCGGAATAAAATATTTCCGGATGATCCAGAAGTACACAAGACGAAACTTTCTCAATAACGGAAGCATCATTACTGCACAAGGGAATTTCCGTCGCAACATTCTGATAAATTAACAACATTTCCGCATAGAGCTGCTTCTGCACTTCCGGAAGACTGTCATACGCGTACAATCCCCCGCATTCCGCCATTGTTAAAGAAATCTTGGCATTTGTCAGTCCTGCAGACTGTCTGACTGCCCAATCGGTCTCCGAAAGTTTGGCAGTCACTGCATCGGAAGACTGATTCGCAAACATCCCTTCCGGATTATCCACAAACGTTCCTTCTGCCGACAATTCAAACGAATTGCTTTGTCCCTGCATACTGTTTAAAACCGAGTTTTCGCCGGCATTTCCGGATACGGCAACCGAAGCATTTCCACCTGCTCCGGTTCTCTGCTCCATCGTTTTCATCAGAGCAAACAGCCCTACAAAAACCACAATAAAAATACTAAAAAGTATAATGTATTTCTTCACTCAACTTCTCCTCAAAACGGATTTTTATTCATGGCCAAACTCCGATAAAACCAATCCGTCGTTACGGTCTAAGGTCATGCCGACACTCCATGCGTTCACAAACAGCAACAAAGGATTTCCACGCATGTCTTTTACCTTCTTCATATCCGAAGTTCCCACAATTTTAGCCACATCCACTTCGTCTTTATTTTCAATCCAACGAATATGTTCATAGGGCAGGGGTTCTAACTTGATTTCTACATTGTATTCGTTCTCCAGACGGTATTTTAATACTTCAAACTGAAGCACACCAACCACGCCCACGATAATTTCTTCCATACCGGTGTTAAACTCTTGGAAAATCTGAATTGCACCTTCTTGGGCAATCTGGGTTACACCCTTCATAAACTGCTTACGTTTCATAGTATCTACCTGGCGCACGCGGGCAAAATGTTCCGGTGCAAAGGTCGGAATACCGTCATATAAAAATTTACTCTTTGCCGTACAAATTGTATCACCAATGGAGAAAATACCCGGGTCAAATACACCGATAATATCGCCGGCATAAGCCTCGTCCAAGATTTTACGTTCACTTGCCATAATCTGCTGGGGCTGTGACAGACGCATGCTTTTATTCCCCTGCATATGGAATACTTCGCGGTCTGCCTCAAACTTACCGGAACAGATTCTCATAAAAGCAATTCGGTCACGATGCGCCTTATTCATATTCGCCTGAATCTTAAAAACAAACGCACTAAAATCATTTTCGCAAGGATCAATTACACCGATATCTGCCTTACGTGCTAACGGGGTTGTGGTCATTTTCAAAAAGTTCTGTAAAAAGATTTCCACACCGAAGTTTTGCAACGCAGAACCAAAAAATACGGGTGTCAACTTACCTGCCTGTACTTCACTCAAATCAAACTCCGCACTGGCACCGTCCAACAACTCAATTTCGTCGGAAAGTGTTGCAAATGCCTCTTCACCCACATAAGCAAGTAGTTTGTCCTTATCTTCTACAGAGATACGCTCTGTATGTCCTTCCTTGGTTCCCTTCTCCGTATCCGAGAAAATTACCACTTCTCTCGCCTCTCGGTCATACACGCCCTTGAATCCTTTACCGCTGCCGATAGGCCAGTTTACGGGGCAGGTTGCAATTCCAAGTTCTTTCTCTACCTCATCCAACAAATCAAAGGTATCGTTAGCGTCACGGTCCAGTTTATTAATAAACGTAAAAATAGGAATACCTCGCATACTGCAGACCTTAAATAATTTTCTGGTCTGCGCTTCGACGCCCTTGGAAGCATCAATAACCATAACTGCGGAATCCGCTGCCATCAAAGTACGATAGGTATCTTCCGAGAAATCCTGATGTCCCGGAGTATCCAGAATATTAATACAATATCCGTCATATTCAAACTGCAAAACCGATGACGTAACGGAAATACCTCTCTCCTTCTCAATTTCCATCCAGTCAGACACCGCGTGTCTGGCGGTCGCCTTACCTTTTACACTACCGGCAAGATTAATGGCGCCGCCGTATAAAAGAAATTTCTCCGTTAAGGTTGTTTTACCCGCATCGGGGTGGGAAATAATCGCAAAAGTCCTTCTGCGATTTACTTCATGTTGTAAGTTACTCACGTATTTTTTCCTCCGAACTCAATCGTTTGTATTTTATCTTTGTCCTGCCTTCTTTTCAAAAGACAATAAAAAATATATTTTAGTCTATGCTTATTTATCATAGTCTTTTATAACATGGATTTGCCTTCAATATCACCTTCCGCACCCAGCAACTCCAGTATAGTAGCCGCAATATCCGCAAAACTTTCTCTGGTTCCGAGATTTTGAGGCTCTATGGAAGAACCATACATCACAAACGGTGTATGTTCTCTGGAATGGTCTGTAGACACGGTATATCCCGGATCACAACCATGGTCTGCCGTAATCATCAATACATCCTCATCACCTAATTTGGCCAGCATTTCGGGAAGTCTTGCATCAAATTCCGCCAAGGCTTTGGCATAACCTTCAATGTCATTTCGATGCCCGTACAACATATCAAAATCCACCAGATTTACAAAGCACAATCCTGTAAAATCTCTGTCCATCCAGTTTAACATTTTATCCATACCATCATTATTTGACGTGGTATATACATATTCCGTAATGCCCTTACCTGCAAAAATATCATTGATTTTGCCTACGGCAAGCACATCCATACCTTTGTCTTTTAATACATCTAACATTGTTGTCTTAGGCGGTAAGAGCGAATAATCATGACGTCTTGCAGTACGTGTATAATTACCGCTTTCTCCGATAAAAGGTCTCGCAATAACACGGCCGACACCGTGTTCGCCCTGTAACAATTCTCTGGCTATTTTGCAGTATTCATACAGTTTTTCCACCGGAACAACATCTTCATGGGCAGCAATCTGAAACACACTGTCTGCTGAAGTATATACAATCAAGGCTCCTGTTTTTACATGTTCATCGCCGTAATCATTGATTACCTTGGTCCCCGAATACGGCAAATTACAAAGGGTTTTACATCCGGTACGTTTCTCAAATTCCGCAATCACTTCCTCTGGAAATCCATTGGGATAAACGGGCATAGGCTTCCCGGAAATAAGGCCCGCAATCTCCCAATGTCCGATTGTGGTATCTTTTCCCTTGGAAGCCTCTTTCATTCTTGCAACAACAGCTTTGATTTGTTCGGTTTTTTCACCGACCTCAACCCCGTCTATATTGAAAAAACCAAGTTTCTGCATATTAGGCATATGAAAATACGAACTTGTTGACACGGAACGCAACGTATTCGTGCCCAAATCATTATATTCTGCAGCATCCGGCAATTCACCGATGCCAAAACTGTCCAGTACTACCAAAAAAACTCTTTTCATAGGGTGTTTCCTTTCGTTCTTCTCTGTACTTTTATTATGGGCATTTGCCCTCTAATTTAATATAGTATCACATTTTTATGTAAAAATCATCCATTCTTTTAGGATTGAATCGGTGTAATTACAATATTTTCTGCCACAATACCTGTTTTACGCTGAACAATATCAATAATCTGAGCACACTGCACTTCCGTAAGTTCCGAAACAGCCACACAAACATCTGCGCTGCCTCCTGTAATACTTACCACTGCATTATCAAATCCTTTTGCTTCCAAAAGAATTTCTGCTGACATTTCACGTTCCGCAATATCCGTCAACGCAATCATAGACTGAATGGCATCGGTTTTCTGCACTTCGGTTAAGGTTTCATTATTGATGATTTCCAGAAGATTTTCTTTGTTTCTGGCCCTGGTCTGCTCTTTTAAAAGTCTGGCATCTGCCAAATTGTTAATTGCGCCCGTAGACGTAAAAACCGCTTCGCCGGGCACTTCATCAATCACTTCATTCTCTGCCAATTCTTCCTGTAATGCCACTTCAACCTCTTCTCCGGCAGTTTCTTCCGCTAACTGCGCTTCTATATCTGCACTGTCTACGGTTTCACTGATAAAAGCACTCAAATCACCTTCCATATCCATCACAATATCCGTATACTGGTCATTCACTTCCACATATTCACTGTCCAGACTTGCAATATCCTCATCAGAAATATCAAGCAAAGCAACTCCATTCTCATCCACTACCGTATTTTCATCCAAAGACGCCACTTCATCCTCTTCAATATTTTTTCCCGCAAAATTTAAATATCCTGCTACGGCTATCATAAGTGCAAGGGCTACAATCATCATCTGATTTTTTTTAAATATTTTCTTCACTATTCTCTTCCCTTCTGTTATGTATTCATTTTAACTATTTTAATTTTATGTACATCAATTCCAAATAATGCCTGAATTGCTTCGGTAATTGCAAGTTTTACGGAACTGTCATCCCCGCCTTGTGAAACCACAACCACCCCCTCTACTTCAGGGTATGCATTCTGCGACGTATAGGTAAAGCTTCTATCCCTAGTCTCGGCCGACGCTTTTAAGGTAATCATCACATCTACTGCTCCGACACCCTCCATTTGCGAAAGAATTGCTTCCAAACGCATCTCCAATTCTTCTTCGTACTCCAAAGAAGTATCTATAGAAGCGGTTTCGCCGACCGGAGTCTGTACATCCATAAAAGAATTCCCTTTTCTTTCTCCTGTCGGAATAAACAATACTGCAATCAGAACGCCGATTATAACAATCGCAATCATCAAATCCTTACCCTTCCACTTCTTTTTCTCCAGTAATAATTTGATTTCTTCTTTCATAACACTTCTCCCTACACAAACCGGTCTGATTTAGAAATCCTGCCCGGTCTCCTCTTTGATTGATTTTTCCCAGGCATCTTCTTTGATTTCTTCAAAATCTGGCGTACCGCTCCAAATTTTTGCCTCATATTCCATACGATAACTTTCAAAATCCTGAAATCCGCCTTCTTTTATAAGCTCAATCACCGGAAAAATCAAAAGAATTGCAGTAATAAGCACTACCATCATTTTGATATATTTTTCGTAGGTTTCACTGACACATAAGTGCAACACCGTTTGTGCCAGAATCAGAAATATTCCGGCTTTTTTAATAATTTCCAAAACACTGTCAAACATCTAAACGCCCTTTCCTGCCACTGCCGTTACCAAGGCAATCAGTATAAAAAAAATCATTACGACCGAAAGGGTGGCTTTTAAAAGTAAAAAACCGCCTTCCGAAACTCTGTCGATGCATTTTGTCATTCTTTTATCCCCAAACATCCCCACGCAAGCGCCGGAAAATTTGATCATGCAGGCCAAAATAAAAATTTTGGTCAAAGGGGCGCAGACCAGAAGAATCATAAGAATCAGTGTAACAATTCCGATGCTGTTTTTAATTAAAATTGCGGAGCCAAGAAGCATCTTCGACACAGAATCCGTAATATCCCCAATGCCCGGAATTGCTGCTACGGTTTTTTGAAACATGGTGTAACTGACACCGTCCGCTATCGGGTGAATCAGGCTTTTCATCACCCCGACGCCGGTCACCGTGGTGATGCATATTTTAATAAGCAGCGAGACGCCTTTTTTTAACAGGACAATCATCTCACTAAACCTGTCATCTTCCGTGGAACCGCTGATGACCGAAACAAAAACAAAGCAGGAAATCACAGGAAGCACTACTTCAGGAAAAATAATTTCCACCGCATACAATAACAATAGATTCAGCTGATAGAAAGCCCCCGCGGTTACCGACGCATAACACATCGCCACTGCAATATAAAAGGCCGGGATCAGAATCTGCGTAAAAGAAACGATGTTCTCCACCACCAGAACCGCCGTTTCTGCCATCACATAAAACACCTGTAACAGAAGAATCACTCCGTACAAATATGTAAAGTAAAAGGCCAGCTCCGAAATCTGACGATTGCCGAACAGATTCCCGCACTGATGTAAAACCGCCGAAACCACACCGATTAGTAAAAGCGAGATCATAATATGCATCATATCTGCTACATTTTCTTTGATTGTACCTAAAATCATTTCCCAAATCATATCAAGCCCCGGCACTTCACCGGTCAGCAATTGATTGTAAAAATCCCGGAACAAATCACCAAAGGTAGGCATAAAACGTTCCAGTTGCGCCGTTAATTCCGTGTAATCCATTAGACATCACCCACCTTACATTTAGCGTTTTCTTTGTTCTGTACGACATTACAGATTTTATTTTTTATATCACTTACAACTCACAAATTCTGCAAAATCTCAACAAAAGCAAAAAGAATAGGCATCCCTGACAACATCACATAAAGTTTTCCAAATACCTGAATCTGCTCCGCAAGACTTCCAAACCCTGCGTCCTTACAAATTCCTGCCGCGAACTGACAGAGGTATGTTACGCCCAAAACTTTTATAAGGATTAGAAAATACCCCGTCCCGGCACCCAAATAAGAAAACACCGATTCGACCTGCTCTAACACAAGCAAAATCCGGTCCAAGGATAAAATAACAATCAAAACAGTTCCCGCAAGTCCAATAAGCGCGCCGAGCGCAGGCTTGTATGCTTTTATTTCCATAGCAAGCAGGACGGTTACAATTCCAATCATAGCGATTTTGACAAGTTCCATAAGTGCACCTCACCTAGAATTCAAAAAGCATACTGATAGTTTGAAACAAGTCAAGAATATAGGGAACAATCCATGACAAAACCAAAATCAGCCCTGCAAGACTTGCCAAAAATGCGTGTTCTTCCCGACCGCTGTGTTTCAACACCTGGCTAAGGATTGTTACCAGAATCCCCACCGCTGCAATTTTAAAAATCAGTCCGACACTCATGCCACGCCTCCAAATCCACCTTAAATTACAGTAATGCAAAGTAACAATCCCACCGTTATGCTTAAACACAACGTAACTTTGCTTCTTTCCTTTCGTACCTGCTCCGCTGTCCGGATTACTTTGTCCCACTCAATGATGCTCTCTCTTAACACTTCTACCGGCATCGCCGGGGTAGTGCCGTCTACACAACGTATGACACCTTGTAAAATCTTCACTTCCTCTTGTTTTAGCGGAATGCCCGGCGCTAATTCTTTCATTTTATCCTCCCAATAAATATGTGGGGGCTTCTTTCTTTCTTTCTCAAGCATCCTGTATAGACCCATAAAAATATCACAATACGGAACTTTAAGTTTTAAAGCCAGTCTATAACAACTTTCCCCGAAAGTCCCTCTCCGGTTCTGTGTTTCCAACAACAATGTATTCAATATATATCTGATATAAGTCAATTCTTCATATCGTCTTTTATATTCCAGGACTTTTAAACAGCCAAAACCGCAACTTCCGGATATAAAACATGCACAAGCCAATAATTTCAGCATAATTCCAAGACTTCTCCCTTTTCGTTACATATCTTGATCACCTGTTCTTTCCCTGCGCGTCCCTTAAGGAAGATTAACCTTTCAAAACCTCCTGCACCGAGATTATCTTGCAGGTATGGATTTCTTTTAATCGAATCATAATCCGTACCGTGTATCGTAGCCAGAAGCCGACACCCTAAATAGAACGCTTGTTGTATTGCCTTATAATCTTCCTCGCCCCCAAGTTCGTCCACTGCAATGATTTGTGGCGACATTGACCTAAGTACCATCAACATTCCATCTGCCTTTGGACAGGCATCTAAAATATCCGTATGCATCCCCACATCATTTTGGGCCATCCCAAGATAACAGGAGGCAATTTCCGACCTCTCATCTATTAAGCTTACGTTTTGTGCAGAATGCTCCCTGCTCCCATTGGATATCTTACGGACCAATTCCCTCAAAAGTGTTGTCTTTCCGCAACCGGGCAAAGATATAAGCAGCGTACTTTTTAACTCGTTTTCCTGATAAAGATAGGGCAATACCTTGTCGGCCACGCCTTTGATTTCATGTGCAAATCTAATATTCATTGCAGTAAAATACTGCATCCCGGTCACTTGTTTGCCGTTCCACACAGTCTGTCCAACCACACCCACACGATGTCCGCCTTCTACGGTTATGTAGCCTTTGGAAAGTTCCTGCTCAAAGGCATAAACGGAATG